>NZ_FUKP01000039.1:0-43694 GCF_900163825.1 Micrococcus lylae
CCCCGCCACCCCCAGCGCTTTCGTTCGGGAAACCGTCGAGTCTCCGGACGCTTCCGTTCGCGAAACCGTCGAGTCCCCGGACACTTCCGTTCGGGAAACCGTCGAGTCCCCGGACGCCCTCCCGTCCCTGACGGACCTGCACCTGAAGGGCTCGGGCCGCACCCCGTTCTCCCGCCCCGGCTCGGACGGCCTGGCCGCCCTCGGCCCGATGCTGCGCGAGGTGCTCGTCTCGGCCTGCCTGCACGCACTCGGTGTGCCCACCTCGCGGGCCCTCGCCGTGGTGGCCACGGGCGGTCAGGTGCAGCGGGATCGTCCCCTGCCCGGCGCGGTGCTGGCCCGCACGGCCGCCTCCCACCTGCGCGTGGGCACCGTCCAGTACGCGGCGGCCCTGGCCGCCCAGCACGAGGCCGCCGGCTCCCCGGAACGCGCGGACGGCCTCCACCCGGAGACCCTCCTGACCCGCCTGGTGCAGCACGCCCTGGACCGCCACCACCCTCACGCCCCGCGCACGGATGTGCCGGCCCTGGACCTGCTGCGCGCCGTCGCCCGCGCCCAGGCCGAGCTGGTGGCGCAGTGGATGCTGCTGGGCTTCGTGCACGGCGTGATGAACACGGACAACATGACGCTGTCCGGCGAGGCGATCGACTTCGGCCCCTGCGCCTTCATGGAGGCCTTCGACCCGGACACGGTCTTCTCCTCGATCGACCATGCCGGCCGCTACGCCTACGGGAGCCAGCCGGCGATCGCCCGCTGGAACCTCGCCCGCCTGGCCGAGGCACTGCTGCCGCTGATCGACCCGGACCAGCAGCGTGCCGTGGCCGCCGCCGAGCGTGTTCTGGACGAGTTCCGCGCGCACCACACCGCCGCCTGGCGGCGGGGCCTGGCCGCCAAGCTCGGCCTCCCCGCAGAGCCTGTTCCCGACGACGGCCCCGCACCTGCCGAGGACACCTCGCCGAACGCCTCCGCCTCCACCGAGACGGCCGCCGCCGCGCCCGACGTCACCACCCTCACCGATCCGCTGTTCGCGCTGCTGGCCGAGCACCGCGTGGACTGGACGTCCTTCTGGGCATCGCTGGCGGACGTCGCCGAGTCAGCAGATGCCACGCTGCTCCCGGGCCCGCTGCAGGACTGGGGTGCGGACTGGCTCGCCCACGGTCCGGACGCTGCACTGCTGCGTCGCACGAACCCGGTGGTCATCGCCCGCAACCATCTCGTCGAGGAGGCCCTGGCCGCCGCGGAGGCCGGTGACCTGACGCCCTTCGAGGATCTGCTGTCCCAGGTGCGCAGGCCCTTCTCGCCCCGGGACGGACGGGAGCGATACGCGGAACCGGCCGCGCCGTCGTCGGGAAGGTATGTGACGTACTGCGGGACCTGAGCCGAGAGCCGGAGGCGACCGCCCCGCGCCGCTGCGTCCTCCTCCGCCCCGAGCACACCGAAGGGCCCGCCCGCTCCGGATGGAGCAGGCGGGCCCTTCGGTGCGGCGGGTCAGTTCGCGAAGGTGTCCAGCAGACGACCCGTGGGGGTGAACAGGCCGACGGAGTCGCCGCCGTTGTTCAGCACGTTCGAGGTGCCCTGGTTGTAGTAGGCGTCCTCGGAGTCGGTGCCGGGGCCGGTGTACACCCGCAGGGTCTGGCCCGGCTCCAGGATGTAGCCCTCGCCGACGGTCAGCACGTTGTAGGCGGCGTCTCGAAGGAGGTAGCCGGAGACGTCCACCGGCGCCGGGCCGTCGTTGACCAGCACCACGTGCTCGCCGGTCTCCGGCTGCAGGTCCGGCCCGGGGACGTCGTTGACGGAGTCGAGGATCCGCACGCCCTGCGCCTGCGGGAACGGCTTGATCCCCTTCGCATGGCGGACGAGCTCGCGCGGGAAGTCGCCGGTCACCCGGTCCACGCCGAGCGCCGCGACCTGGTCGTAGGCCTCCACGGAGTTCACGGTGTAGACGGCCGCCTCCAGGCCGGCGTCATGGATGCGCCGCACCCCGTCCGCGTCCAGGTTGCGGTAGTTCGTGCTGAAGCCGTCCGCATACTCGGCCACCGCGTCCAGGGCGGCGGCGTCCGGGACGGTGCCGGCGAGCTGCTGCAGCGGGATCTGCGGTGCCAGGGCTGCGAAGCGACGATTGGATTCGGCGTCGAAGCCGATGACCTCCACCTTGCCCCGGGCCACGAGGCGCTGCCACTCGGGCACGGAGGCGAGCGACTCGGCGACGACGGCCTCGACGCCGGGCGAGTCCTGCGGGCTCTTGATCTCGATGAACACGCCGGTGCGCGGGGTGGCGGCTCGGGCGGCGTCGTCCAGGTGGGGGATCCGCTCGCCCCGGTAGCGCTCGGCGTAGGCGGAGCCGACCTCGAGCTGCTGGAGCTCGTCCCAGGTGAAGCTGGTGATCGGGTCGTCTTCGCGGCCGGGGAACACCTCGGCGACGTTCGTCGTGCGCGCGGGCGTGGAGTCGTGGAAGAGGAACGGGACGCCGTCGGCCGAGAGCTGCACGTCGATCTCGAAGAAGCCGGCCCCGGAGCGGACCGCCTCACGGAAGGCCGCCACCGTGTTCTCCGGTGCCACGCCCGCGGCGCCGCGGTGGCCGATCACCTCGGGCGCGGAGGAGCCGACGGTCTGTGCCGAGACGGCGCCGGCGCGCCCATGAGGCTCCGGTGCGCCGGGGACGTGCTCTACCGCGGCCTGCGCGGCCGGGGACAGCAGCGTTCCGGTGATGGCGGCGGCGGCCAGCGCTCCGGTGGCGCGGCGGCGGGTGCGGGACGTGGTCTCGCGGTGCGCGGACATGCTCGGCTCCTTGCCTCGGGACAGGGTGAGCCTGGACGGATCCGCACTCACCCGGCACGGGGCGGCCCCGTGCCGCCGCCCACGCTCGCACCGGCCGGTGACCGGCATCTGCCGCCACGGTGGACAGACGCTTCACCGCAGGTGACCTGCGCGTGAAGAGCGGGAGACGCCGAGGGGCCCGCCCAGCGCATCACCCGGCGCAGCACCCGGTCGACGGCACATCGACGGTCCGTCACCGGCGGCCGCCCGCCGGCCCTCCGGCCTCAGCCCTGCTTGCGGTCGACGATCGTCAGGTAGACCTCGCCGTCGCGGACCTCCACCCGGTGCACCCCGACCGGTTCGGTGGCGGGCAGGCACTGCGGCTTACCGTCGGTGAGGCAGAACCGGGAGCCGTGGAGCCAGCATTCGATCTCAAGGCCCTCGAGCTCGCCCTCGGCCAGGGAGATGTCCCCGTGGGTGCAGGAGTCGTCGATGGCGTGGAAGCCGCCGTCCTCGGTGTGGAACACGGCGATGTCGTCCCAGTGGCCGGTCGCGCCCATGGGCAGGACCGTGGCCTCACCGACGGCGATGTCCGCGGCGGCGCCGACGTGGATCTCGTTCCCTGCCATGGCTCAGCCCTTCCGGTAGTCGCGGGCGAGGGAGATGAACCGGTCGTTCGCCTCGACCTCGCCGATGGACACGCGCACACCCTCGCCGGCGAAGGCGCGGACGGACAGCGCCTGCTCGCCCGCCCGGGCGGCGAAGTCCACGGCCTGCTCTCCGAGCGGCAGCCAGACGAAGTTGGCGTGGGTCTCCGGGATGTCCCAGCCGGCCTCGGTGAGGGCGGCGACCACACGCTCGCGCTCGTCCACCACCTTCTGGACGCGTTCGGTGACCTCGTCCAGGGCGTCCAGGGAGGCGATGGCGGCCTGCTCGGCCACGGTGGACACCGCGAACGGGGTGGCGACGACCCGCAGGTGGCGGGTGATCTCCGGGTGGGCGATCGAGTAGCCCACGCGGAGGTTGGCCAGGCCGTGGGCCTTGGAGAAGGTGCGCAGCACGGCCACGTTCCGGTGCTTGCGGTACATCTCGATGCCCTGCACGGCGTCGTCGTGGCGGACGAACTCCACGTAGGCCTCGTCGATGACCACGAGGATGTGCTCGGGCACCTTGGCCAGGAAGTCCTCGACCTCGGCGGTGGTGAGCACCGGTCCGGTCGGGTTGTTCGGGGTGCAGAGGATGATCACACGGGTGTTCTCGGTGATCGCGTCCAGCATGGCCGGCAGGTCGTGGCGGTGGTCCGCGGTGAGCGGGACCTGCACGTCCTTCGCCCCGGCGGAGCGCACCACGATCGGATACGCCTCGAAGGAGCGCCAGGCGAAGAGGACCTCGTCGCGGTGGCCGTCGTCGTGCGGGCCCGCGTAGGCGGTGATGATCTGGGTCAGGGCTCCCAGGGAGCCGCCGCCGGTGACGATGTCGTCGGCCGGGACGCCGTGGTGCTCGGCCAGGCGGGTGCGCAGCGCGGTGGACAGCGGGTCCGGGTAGCGGCACAGTGCGCTGGCCTCGCCCTCGGCGCCGGCCACCAGCGCGGTGACGGTGTCCAGCACGGACGGGACCGGGGCGTACGGGTTCTCATTGGAGGACAGCTTGTACGGCGTCAGGCCCTCGACGGCGGCCGGGGGCTTGCCGGCGGCGTAGGGCGGAAGCAGGTCGATCACCGGGTTGGGGTGGACGACGGTCGTGCTCGGCTTCGGGGTCTCAGTCATGGTCAGAAGACTACGACGACGGCACTGGCCTGTCTTGCCGGAGTTGCCGATGGTGCGCATTCCGTCAGCGCGGGCGGGTCTGCGGTGTCAGTTCGTCTCCGCGCTGCGGCGTCGCGGCGGGCTCCCCACCCCGCATCGGCTCCGGCACCTCAGTGCGGTGGGCTCCGCGTCAGTGCGCGGGCGCGGCGTCAGTGTGCGGGCGCGGCGCCCAGCGCCGCGGCGATGGTCTCGGCGCCGGCAATCAGGCGCCGCCCGATGGCTTCGGTGTCCTCGGCCCGGTCCGCGTAGACGACCGCCACGGCCGCGGGCAGCTGCCCGGGCACGCGCAGCGGGACCGCCACGGAGAAGACGCCGGGGATGACCTCGCCGCGGCTCGTGGCATGGCCGCGCTCGCGTGCGGCGGCGACCTCGGGACGCTCCGGGTCCTCGATGATGCCGGCGTCCGCGGCGGCGGCGAGCTGTTCGGGCTCCAGGGAGGCGGCGATCGCCAGGCCGGGGCCGCCGCGGCCGAGCGGGTGCCGGGTGCCGGGGCGCTGGGTGACGAGGTTGCCCTGGGCAGGCTCGACGGTGACGAGGGTCGTGCAGTCCTGGCCGTCCCACACCACCACGAAGGCGCTCATGCCCAGGTCCTGGGAGATCGCGGACAGCTCCGGCAGGGCGGCGGCCTGCAGGTCCTGCTCCACGCCGCGGGCGAGCACGGCCAGGCCGGGAGCGCCGTGGACCCGCCCGGCGGCGTCGCGGCGGACCAGACGGCGGTCCTCGAGGGTCCGGAGGATCCGGTAGACGATCGAGCGGTGCACACCGAGCGCGGCGGCGACCTCCGCGATGGTCGGCGGCTGCGCCGAGCCCGTGACCACCTCGAGCACGCGGATGCCGCGGTCCAGCGTCTGCGAGGAGGCGGACGAGGAGGCGCCGCGGGCGCCGGAGGGGGCGGCCGTCGGCGTGGTGCTGCGCGGCGGTGTCATGGACGGCTCCTTTCCGGAGAAACCCTTGTGAAGTGGCTCACGCCTGTCGTACAGTCTGACACAGTTCGTTCTCTATGAGAACAGCGTGTTCCATATGCGAACACAGCCGCCGCGACCACCTCCCGAGGCGCCCCGCTCCCCCGGGCCCGCGCGAAAGGACCAAGGATGCTCTTCCACCACAACGGCTATGTCTCCACGAACCCCCGCCAGTACGCGGCCGCCGGCGTCGGCCTCGACCGCCCGGCCGAGCTGCCGGACGAGATGGACGTGCTGATCGTGGGCGCAGGCCCGGCCGGCATGATCGCCGCCGCCCAGCTGGCGATGTTCCCGGACGTCACCACCCGCATCATCGACCGCCGCCCCCACCGCCTGAAGATCGGGCAGGCCGACGGCATCCAGGCCCGCTCCGTGGAGACCTTCCAGGCGTTCGGCTTCGCCAACGAGATCATCGACGAGGCCTTCGACCTGACGTACATGGCCTTCTGGAACCCGGATCCGGAGAACCCGGAGAACATCGTCCGCACCTCCCTGGCCGAGGACGACCCGGAGGGCGTGTCCGAGTTCCCGCACCTGATCGTGAACCAGGCCCGCATCCTGGACTACTACGCCGAGTACATGAGGAACGCCCCCACCCGCATGGAGCCGGACTTCGGCTGGGCCTTCGAGGCCCTGGACGACTCCGGCGAAGGCGACTACCCGGTGACCGTGACCCTGCGCCGCACCGGCGACGGCGAGGGCAACGAGGTCGCCGACGGCCCGACCCGCCAGGTCCGCTGCAAGTACGTGGTCGGCGCGGACGGGGCCCGCTCGGGCGTGCGCAAGGCGATCGGCCACTCCCTCTCCGGCGACGCCGCCAACCACGCCTGGGGCGTCATGGACACCCTGGCCGTCACCGACTTCCCGGACATCCGCACCAAGTGCGCCATCCACTCCAAGAACGGCTCCATCCTGCTGATCCCCCGCGAGGGAGGCCACCTGTTCCGCCTCTACGTGGACCTCGGCGTGGTGCCGGAGGGGGACAACGGCACCATCCGCAGGACCCCGCTCGAGGAGGTCATCAAGCGCGCCCAGGCGATCCTGCACCCCTACACCCTGGACGTGAAGGACGTGGCCTGGAACTCGATCTACGAGGTCGGCCACCGCCTGACCTCCGGCTTCGACAACCGCGAGCGGGTGGGCGAGCCGACCGTGTTCCTGCTCGGCGACGCCTGCCACACCCACTCCGCGAAGGCCGGCCAGGGCATGAACGTGTCCATGCAGGACGGCTGGAACCTCGCCTGGAAGCTCGGCCAGGTCCTCTCCGGCCAGGCCCCGAAGGAGCTCGTGGGCACCTACTCGGACGAGCGCAAGGACATCGCCAAGAACCTGATCGACTTCGACAAGGAGTGGTCCACCCTCATGGCGAAGCCGATCGACGAGCTCGGCGACCCGAACGAGGTGGCGGAGTTCTACACCAAGACCGCCGAGTTCCCGGCCGGCTTCATGACCGAGTACCAGCCGTCCATGCTGACCCGCAGCGGGAACCAGGAGCTGGCCACCGGCTACCCGATCGGCAAGCGCTTCCGCTCCGAGCTGGTCGAGCGCTCCTGCGACACCAACACCAAGCACCTGGGTCACCTGCACAAGGCCGACGGCCGCTGGCGCGTGTACGTCTTCGCCGACGCCGCCATGCCGAACGCCGAGGACTCGAAGGCCGCCGCCTGGGCCACGGCGATCGAGCAGGACCCGGCGTCCTTCCGCAACCGCTGCACCCCGGCCGGCGCCCCGCAGGACACCGTGTTCGACATCAAGGTGGTCTACCAGCAGAAGCAGACCGAGTTCGCCCACCCGGACGTGCCGGCCCTGTTCAAGCCGACCTCGGGCTGTCTGGGCCTGTACGACCTGAACAACGTCTTCGCCACCTGCCTGCCCTCGCACGGCCCGGACATCTTCGACGTCCGCGGCATCTCCCGCGACGGCGCCGTGGTGATCGTCCGCCCGGACCACTACGTGGCCGCGGTCCTGCCGCTGGACGCTCCGGAGCAGGCCAACGAGTTCTTCGAGGGCGTGCTCCTGGACCAGAACTGATCCGGTGCATCGGGGCCCTGACGGCCCCGTCCCGACGGCGGCGCCGTCACCTGCTGCAGGTGGCGGCGCCGCCGCCTGTTCTCACCCCGGGTCCAGCCGGACCTGCGAGAGTGGTTCCATGACCCGATTCCTCCTCAGCCTCGCCGTCAACGCCATCGCGCTCTGGTCCGCCGTCTGGCTGCTGCCCGGCATGGACGTGACCGTGTCCTCCTCCCTGCACCTGTTCGACGACCAGACAGCGAACACCGTGGTCGCCTACGCCCTGCTCGGCCTGCTGTTCGGCGCCGTGAACGCGGTGATCCGCCCGATCGTGGCGTTCCTCTCCCTGCCCATCACCTGCCTGACGCTCGGTCTGTTCACGGTGATCATCAACGCCGCCATGCTCGCGCTCACCTCCTGGCTGTCCTCCTTCCTGCCGATGCAGCTGCACATCGACCGCTTCTTCTTCACCGCCGTGTTCGCCGCGGTGATCGTGTCCCTGGTCTCCCTGGTGATGTCCTCCATCACGAACCGCATCGCGCCCGAGCGGCGCTGAGCCGCGTCCGTCACCGGCCGCCGAGCCGCTTCAGCCGGGCCCGTGGATGCGCCGGCGGCGGCTGCCGCTCCCACGGCTCCGGCCGCCGCCGCCCCAGCGGCACCGTCTTCTGGGAGAGCACCCTCCCGCCGGTGAGCAGACCCAGCGCGGCCACCGTGGGGGCCGCCTCGCCCCACGCCTCGGCCCCCCGCGCCTCCTGGGCCTCGACCAGCCCGCGGTACGAGTCGATGCCGTGGTGCTCCATCAATCGCTCGGGGACGTCCGCCAGGTGCGCGGGCAGGCGCTTCATCGCCTCGTAGTTCTCCGGGACCTCGGAGAGGTCGTAGTCCTCGTCGAGGACACGGAGGTACTCGATGTACTCCTGGAACTCCTCCGTGGTCACCGACGGCGTCGAGGCCAAGGTCACCGTCGCCCGGTCCACGGTGGCGGGGTTCGGTCCGCCGTCCAGGGCCGCGGTGAGGTCATGCTCGTCCTCCAGGTGCAGCACGGGCGTCCCCTCCGGTGTCGGCAGGTTCGCCGTCGGAGACCCGTACGTGTAGGCGCCGGCCATCTCGTACCGGGACGCGAGCGCCTCGTGGGACAGCAGGTTCACCGCGTGCAGTCCCCCCTGGGAGTGCCCGGCGGGCAGCACTCGGGCGCCGTCCGGCACGCCGGCGGCCGCCAGGGCCGCGGCCACGGCGTCCCCGGTCCGCTGCGAGTTCCTGCCCACGGCGTCGGCGATGCCGCCCAGCCCGGTGAAGTTCTCATAGCGGGTCCCGTCCTCCCCCAGCGCATGCTCGGCCTCGAGGTCCTGGCTCTGGGTCCCCGGCAGCGTGACGACGTAGGTGTCTCGGCCGTCCGCAGCCCTGATCCGGGTGACCATGACCCGTCCCGGACCGGCGCCGGACACCTGCTCCTGCAGCCCCATGACGGCCGAGACTCCGCCGTCCAATGCTTCGGGACCGTCCTCGACGGCCTCGACGGCTCCGACGACCTCCACCGGCTGCTGCGCCAGATGCCGGAGGCCGGCCTCCGAGAAGTTCTCCCAGTTGACCACCTCGTCGTAGACGTCCCCCACAGGGCCGTCCATGATCCAGCCGGCCAGCGTCCCGGCGGGGTCGGCCAGCGTGGACCTGGCCCCCAGCGTGCGGCCCTTCGCCGTCGCCCTCTGTGTGGCCGAGCGCGGGTCCGTCCCCGTCGCGCTTCCCGCCTTCGCTGTGCGGGCGGCGGCGCGGGAGTCGAGGACATCGCGGTGTCGGGCAATCCCGGGGACCCTCATCGCCCCGGCGAACATGCCCGCCGTGAACCCCTTGGCCAGGGCGCCCTGGGTCACGGAGTTCAGAGCGTTGCGCACCAGCAGCTCCGCCTCGTCCACCGTGAACCCGTTCTGCCCCTCGGACCAGACGTGGCCCACGGCCTCCCCCGCGGAGAGCTGGACACGCTCCACCGCATGCCGCGCCCCGCGTTCGGCGGCCCGGTAGCGGTCCACGGACATCCGCACCGAGGTGGCCGCCGTCCGTGCGATCTCCTGCACCTGGACCGCGTTGACCTCCAGGTCCTGCAGCCGCACGGTCACGTCCAGGACCGCCGGGGCCGCCTCGGCGTGCGCCGGGAGCTCCTCCGCCCACTGGCGCACCGGTATGCGCAGGGCCGTCAGGGTCGGCTCCAGCCGTTCCAGGCCGAGGCAGGCATGCTCGAGGTCGTCCAGGTCCGCCATGATCGAGGTCGGACCGCCGGAGACCCGCCGGATGCCGGTCCGATCCGTCTGCCTGCTCATCCGCACGCCACCGCCTTCCCCGCCCACTCCAGAGTCTCTTGTTCGGCAATCGCCTCCGCCTCGGCGGCACGGGCCTGCTCCACGGCCGCGGACAGAGAGGCCTCCGCCTCCGCGACCAGGTCCAGCACCCTGCTCCCGCGGGCCTTCATGTCCGCGACCTGGCGCAGATAGCCGCGCGCGGCGTCCGAGACCCAGCGGACGTCCTCGGCCCAGGACAGGTGCCGCAGGCAGTCCTCCCAGTCCGACCGCTGCGCACGGAGCCGCCCGAGGACCCATTCGAGCTGCTCGACCGCCGCCGCCGCGGACCGCCGGCGCGCGTTCACCCCGCCGGTCTCCCCCGCCAGCCAGCCGAGCACACCGGTCTGCGCCGCCGCGCATGTCATCACGTTCGTCACCATGCCCCGGACGCTAGGCGAGGCGGGCACCCGGGTGCGCGGCCGTCGTCGGGAACTGTGGACAGGGCCCGGGGACCGGGCGCCTGTGGAGGAGGGGACGGCCCGCAGTCCGTGTGCGGCAGACGCCGGAACCGGGCGGCGCGGACATATTGACCACCCCCGCACCCTGACCTATCCTGAACGAACGGTCAGTAATTGTCCGCGCCCGCTTCCGCGCAGGCGACGCAGACCGACGCCGCCCGCGAGAACACGCCGCAAGCAATGAGGTGACACCCCATGGCAGAGAACACCACCACTCTGGCCGCCGTCGCGTCCGAGGAAGACGCCGCCGGTCAGGAGAACTTCGATCGTCTGATCGCCGAGGACTCCCGCATCGAGCCCCGCGACTGGATGCCGCAGGCCTACCGCAAGTCCCTGACCCGCCAGGTCTCCCAGCACGCGCACTCCGAGATCATCGGCATGCAGCCGGAGGCCAACTGGATCACCCGCGCCCCGTCCCTGAAGCGCAAGGCCATCCTCATGGCCAAGGTGCAGGACGAGGCCGGCCACGGCCTGTACCTGTACTCCGCCGCCGAGACCCTCGGCACCCCGCGGGACGAGCTGAACGCGCAGCTGCTCTCCGGCCGCGCGAAGTACTCCTCGATCTTCAACTACCCGGCCCGCACCTGGGCGGACATGGGCGCCATCGGCTGGCTCGTGGACGGCGCCGCCATCTGCAACCAGGTGCCGCTCTGCCGCGCCTCCTACGGCCCGTACGGCCGCGCGATGGTCCGGATCTGCAAGGAGGAGTCCTTCCACCAGCGCCAGGGCTGGGAGATCCTCTACTCCCTCTCCCACGGCACCCCGGAGCAGAAGCAGATGGCCCAGGACGCCGTGAACCGCTTCTACGGCCCGGCCCTGCAGATGTTCGGCCCGCCGGACGAGGACTCTCCGAACTCCAAGCAGTCCATGGCCTGGAAGGTCAAGCGCTTCTCCAACGACGAGCTGCGCCAGCGCTTCGTGGACATGATCGTCCCCCAGGCCGAGGCCCTCGGCCTGACCCTGCCGGACCCGGACCTGAAGTGGAACGAGGAGCGCGGCCACTACGACTTCGGCGAGCTCGACTGGGACGAGTTCATGTCCGTCATCAAGGGCGGAGGCCCCATGAACGTCCAGCGCATGGCCCGCCGTGTCCAGGCCCATGAGGACGGCGCCTGGGTCCGTGAGGCCGCCGCCGCCTACGCCCGCCGCCAGGCCGAGCAGAACCAGCCGGCCAAGACCCAGCTGATCGGAGCCTGACCCATGACCGAGAACACGTCCACCTCGAACGCCTGGCCGCTCTGGGAGGTCTTCGTCCGGGCCTCGCGCGGCCTGTCCCACGTGCACGCGGGCTCCCTGCACGCCCCGGACGCCACCATGGCGCTGCGCAACGCGCGCGACCTGTACACCCGCCGCAACGAGGGCACCTCCGTGTGGGTCGTCCCGGCCGAGGCCATCGCCGCC
This sequence comes from Micrococcus lylae, assembly GCF_900163825.1. Lineage (NCBI taxonomy): Bacteria > Bacillati > Actinomycetota > Actinomycetes > Micrococcales > Micrococcaceae > Micrococcus > Micrococcus lylae. Next base: position 11,721 of record NZ_FUKP01000039.1, read on the forward strand.
TCCGACCCGGACTCCAAGGGCGGCTTCTTCGAGTCGGCGCAGGGCAAGTCCTACCGCCACGCCACCTACTACCAGCAGTCCGAGGGGGTGCCGCACCTGTGAGCTTCGCGACCAACGACTCGGCCACCAAGCAGTCCGCCGGTGTGGCCATCACCGCCGAGGAGATCGCCGAGTCCGGCGCCACGGCCTCGGAGGCCGTGGCGAACTACGCCGTGCAGCTGGGCGACGACGCCCTGATGCTCGGCCAGCGCCTGTCCTGGTGGATCTCCCGCGCCCCGGAGCTCGAAGAGGACATCGCCCTGGGCAACATCGCCCTGGACCTGGTGGGCCACGCCCGCTTCTTCCTGACCTACGCGGGCACCGCGTGGGGCAAGACGGAGGACCAGCTCGCCTATCTGCGCGACGAGGAGGAGTTCCGCTCCGCCCGCCTCGTGGAGGCCGAGAACGGCGACTTCGCCAAGACGATCGCCCGCCAGCTGTACTACTCGTTCTACTCGTACGAGCTGTACACCCGCCTCGTGGACTCGAAGGACGAGACCCTCTCGGCCATCGCGAACAAGGCCCTCAAGGAGGTCCTGTACCACCAGGACCATGCCGCCGTGTGGCTGAACCGCCTGGGCCTGGGCACCGAGGAGTCCGCCCGCCGCATGCAGGCCGGCCTGGACGAGCTGTGGCCGTACGTCGGCGAGCTCTTCTACGACGACGAGAACACCGCCGAGCTGGCCGGCCAGGGCATCGCCGTGCTGCCGTCCTCGCTGGAGGAGCCGACCCTGGAGCGCATCACGCGCGCCATCACCGAGGCCGGCCTCGAGGTCCCGACCTCCCCGACCGCCCGCGGCCTCGACCGCTCCGGCGCCACCTCCGAGTGGCGCGGCTACATCCTGGCCGAGATGCAGGTGCTCGCGCGCCGGTACCCGGAGGCGCAGTGGTGAAAGCCGCCGAGCTCCGTCCCGCCGACCCCGCCGACGCGCAGGTCTGGGACGCCGCCGCCACCGTGCACGACCCGGAGATCCCCGTGCTGTCCATCGCGGACCTGGGGATCCTCCGTCAGGCACGGGCAGAGGACGGCCGCGCCGTCGTGGTCATCACCCCGACTTACTCCGGCTGCCCCGCCATGGAGACCATCACCACGGACGTGAAGCTCGCCCTGTCCCGGGCCGGCTTCGAGGACGCGGAGGTGCGCCTGGTGCTGCAGCCTGCGTGGACCACGGACTGGATGACCGACGAGGGCAAGGCCAAGCTCAGCGAGTACGGGATCGCCCCGCCTGCGGCCCGGACCACCGACGGTCCGGTGCGCATCGGCTTGGCCGTCAAGTGCCCACGCTGCCACTCGCTGAACACGCGAGAGATCACCCGCTTCGGGTCCACCTCCTGCAAGGCGCTCCACACCTGCAACGACTGCCTCGAACCCTTCGACTACTTCAAGGTGCACTGATGACCGAGACCACCGACGCCCCCATCGGCCGCAAGCGCCGCGCCACGTTCAACACCCTCGAGGTGACCGGGCTGCGCAAGCTGACCTCGGACTCCGTGGAGGTCACCTTCACCGTCCCCGAGGAGCTCGCGGACGACTACGACTACCTCCCGGGCCAGTACGTCGCGCTCCGCAAGGAGATCGACGGCGCCGAGATCCGCCGCTCCTACTCGATCTGCGCCGTGCCCCGCCGCGGTGAGATCCGCGTGGCCGTCAAGAAGGACCTGGGCGGCAGGTTCTCCACCTGGGCCAACGAGGTCCTCGAGGTCGGCGAGAAGATCGACGTGATGAACCCGCAGGGCGCCTTCACGTCCCGGACCCACATCACCTCGATGAACAACGCCGAGGAGCTCGCCGCCGAGAAGGTGTCCGAGAAGAAGAACACCCACCTGGTGGCCTTCGCCGCCGGCTCCGGCATCACGCCGATCATGTCCATCGCCAAGGCCGTGCTGGCCGCCTCGGACACCTCGCGCTTCGACCTGGTGTTCGCCAACCGCTCCGCCATGGACGTGATGTTCGCGGAGGAGATCGGCGACCTGAAGGACAAGTACCCGGCCCGCTTCACCGTGAGCCACGTGCTCTCCCGCGAGCAGCGCGTCTCCCCGCTGCTGTCCGGCCGCATCGACGCCGAGAAGCTCGAGACCCTCCTCGACCGCGTGATCGACGTGAACGGCACCGACGAGTGGTTCCTCTGCGGCCCGTTCGAGCTGGTCCAGCTGGTCCGCGACTCCCTCGCCCAGCGCGGCGTGGCCGAGGACAAGGTCCGCTTCGAGCTGTTCACCACCGGCCGCCCGGAGAACCCGGAGGGCCAGTCCGGCCGCGTGGTGGAGACCGACCCGGCCGGAGACAACTACACCATCGAGTTCAACCTCGACGGCCTGTCCGGGAAGGTCGAGTCCCCGAAGTCGGCGCACGAGACCCTGCTGAACGCCGCCCTGCGCGTGCGCTCGGACGTCCCGTTCGCCTGCGCCGGCGGCGTGTGCGGCACCTGCCGCGCCAAGGTCACCGACGGCACCTACGAGATGGACGAGAACTACGCCCTCGAGAAGGACGAGGTCGAGGCCGGCTACGTGCTGACCTGCCAGACCCGTCCGACCTCGGACACCATCACGGTCGACTTCGACTCCTGAGGAGGGTTCCCATGATCGACCTGACCATCGCCGACGGCGTCGCCGAGATCGTCCTGAACGCCCCGCAGAAGATGAACTCCCTGGACGAGGCCGCCCTCGCGGACCTCGGCAAGGCCTATGCGGACGTGGCCGCCGCGGCCGAGCGCGGCGAGGTCCGCGCCCTGCTGCTGCGCGGGGAGGGCCGCGGCTTCTGCGCCGGACGTGACATCTCGAACGTCGTCCCGGCGGACGACGACGCCACCGCCTACCTGCGGGACAAGGTCACCCCGGTGCTGCACGCCATGGCCGAGCTTCCGGTGCCGACGTTCGCCGCCGTGCAGGGTGCGTGCCTGGGCGTGGGCCTGGGCCTGGCGATCGCCACGGACGTGGTCTACGTGGCCGAGAACGCCAAGATCGGCTCCCCGTTCGCCAACCTCGGGGCCACCCTGGACTCCGGCGGCCACTGGCTGTTCACCGAGCGCCTGGGCGCCCACCGCACCCTGGACCTCGTCTACACCGCCGAGCTGATCTCCGGCGCCGAGGCTGTGCAGGCCGGCCTGTTCTCCCGTGCCGTGCCGGCGGACGAGCTGCTGGAGTTCACCCGCGCCAAGGTCGCGCAGGTCGCCTCCGGCGCCACCCTGGCCTTCAAGGCCTCCAAGGAGCTCGTCGCTCAGATCCGCGATCGGCGCGTGGGCCTGTGGGAGTCCCTGGACGCCGAGAACGTCGCCCAGGGCGACCTCTGCAACACCGCGGACTACGCGGAGGGCTTCAAGGCCTTCCAGCAGAAGCGCACGCCGGAGTTCACCGGCCGCAGCTGACCGGCTCCTGCAGGAGCCGCTTCCCGACGACGGCGCCGTCACCTCACGAGGTGACGGCGCCGTCGTCGTGTCATCACCGCTGGACGAGCCTGTGCACCCTGAGCCACGCGACAACGCGGCACATCTCACATCATGGGCGGATTCTCACGACACGGTGTGACACGGCTCACCGACTCGGATAGAGTGGCGCCACCGAGTTCCCGACCGAACGGTCGGTTCCCCTCACTCGACTCGGCAGTCCAGCCGCTCCGGCGGACCGGACACTCTCGCACCGTCTTCCCACTGGAGTTTTCATGAGCACCACCTACACCGACACGCTCGGGCAGGGTTCCGCCGCGAAGAAGCGCGAAGAGCGCAAGGTCCTCGCGGGCACCCTCGTGGGCACCACGATCGAGTGGTACGACTTCTTCATCTACGCCCAGGCCGCCGGCCTCGTGCTCGCGCCGCTGTTCTTCGAGCCGATGGGTGAATCCGGCTCACAGATCGCCGCGTGGGCCTCCCTCGGCATCTCCTTCCTGGTCCGCCCGCTCGGCGCGATCGTCGCAGGCCACGTCGGCGACAAGTTCGGCCGCAAGGTCGTCCTGGTCTTCACCCTGATCGGCATGGGCGCCGCCACGGTGCTCATCGGCCTGCTGCCGACCTACGCGACCATCGGCATCTGGGCTCCGATCCTCCTGATCCTCTTCCGCCTGCTGCAGGGCTTCTCCGCCGGCGGCGAGTGGGGCGGCGCGGCCCTGATGTCCGTGGAGCACGCCCCGCGCGGCAAGCGCGGGCTCTTCGGCGCCTACCCACAGATCGGCGTGCCGCTGGGCATGATCCTGGCGACCATCATGATCTTCGGCATCTCCACCTTCATGGACGAAGAGCAGTTCATGTCCTGGGGCTGGCGCATCCCGTTCCTGTTCTCCTTCATCCTGATCATCGTCGGCCACCTCATCCGCAAGGCCGTGGAGGAGTCCCCGGTCTTCCAGGAGATGCAGCGGCTGAAGAAGGAGGAGTCGGCCCCGCTCGGCGATCTCTTCCGCGGCCACTCCACGTGGGTCGTGCTCGCCGCCCTGATCTTCGCCGCCAACAACGCGGCCGGCTACCTCGTCATCGCCTACTTCAACGGCTACGGCGTGAAGGCCCTCGGCATGGAGCGCACCGAGACCCTCGCCGCGTCCCTCATCGGCGGCTTCGGCTGGCTGGTCTTCACCCTGTTCGGCGGCTGGATCTCGGACAAGATCGGCCGCAAGCTGACCTTCCTCATCGGCTACGGCATCGTGATCGCCTGGGCCATTCCGATGTGGTCCCTGCTGAACACCGCCTCCCTGCCGCTGTTCGCCCTGGCCGTCTTCATCCTGACCATCGGACTCGGCCCGTCCTACGGCCCCCAGTCCGCGATGTATGCGGAGATGTTCCCGGCAAACGTGCGCTTCTCCGGCATCTCCATCGGCTACGCCCTGGGGTCCATCATCGGCGGCGCCTTCGCTCCGATGATCTCGGACCTCATCCTGCAGCGCACCGGCAACCCCTACCTGATCGGCGTGTACATCGCCGCCCTGGGCGTGGTCTCCTTCATCGCGGTCTGCTTCGTGCCGAACGGCATCCAGGACCGCGACCTGCACGACCACCGCGACGAGATCTCCGACGACCCGGTCGCCGAGATCCGCGAGGCCGAGAAGCAGGCCTGATCCTCCTGCCCGTCACCGCCCGGTGACGTCACGACGGCGGTCCCCTCACCTTTCGCAGGTGAGGGGACCGTCGTCGCTGTCCTCCGTTCAGCGGGACTCGGCCAGGAAGCGCTCAGCGCGACGGCGGACGTCCCCGTCCTGGCGGGCGAGCTCCTGCACCCGCTGCTCGAGGGACTCGGCGCGGTCCAGGAGCCGGTCCGCCAGGCGGGAGGACCACGGCTGTCCCTCAAGCTCCTCGAGCTCGTCCCAGGCCGCCAGCAGCGCCGAGGAGTAGAGGCGGTGGGCCGCCTCCTCCGGGCTGCCGGCAGGCCCGGTCCCGAGGACGGCGACGGCGTCCAGCGCGCTCCGGTCCTCCTCGAGAAGCAGGCGTTCCAGGGTGCTGCGGCTGCGGCGCAGCGAGTCGGCGGTGCGGCCCCGGCCGCGGCGGCCGGCGGAGACCCCCGCGAGGGTCTCCGTGATCGCCCCGAGGCCGACGAGCAGCACGGTGCCGGCCACGGTCACGACCGTGCGGGTGGTCGAGGCCTCGGCCGGGTCGACGGCGTCCTCCGCCCGTGCGTGGCTCTGCGTGCCGGCGGCGCGCACCTCGGCGCCGACCACGGTGGCGAACTGCGCCGGGTCGGTCAGGTCCCGCAGCGGCACGGACGTGCTGTCCGCGCCGTCCGCGCCGGGGTCGGTCTGCGGAGTCGTCCCCGTGGCCACCGGTCCGGTCATCGGCTCCAGCGCGCCGCCGCGGCCGTCCGGGTAGACGACCACCGGCACCACCGCGACGCCCGGGAGGACGTCGCCGGTGGCCGGGTCCACCACGTCCTCCGGCAGGTCTGCCTTGATGTCCTCCAGCAGCTGCAGGACGCTCTCCTGCGTCACGGGGACGGCCTCGTCCGTGGCCCGGCGCTCCCGGTCCCGCCGCAGGACGGTCTCGGCGTCCCGGACCGCCACGACGACGTCCAGCCCCTCCGCCAGCTCGGCCCCGGCCAGCCGGGAGAGGTGGTCCCGGTCCAGCTCCAGCTCGGAGTGGCCGTCCAGGGGGAGCCCGTGGACGGAGACGTCGCCGGGGTCCTGCCGTCCGGGCAGGAGCCCGGCGGGGTCCCGCTGGAGCTGGTCCGCGGCCGCGGTGCCGAGCCCGAAGGAGACCAGGAGCGCGAGGAGGGCCCCGCCGACGCGCGCGGGGGCGGTCAGCCGGAAGCGACCGTGCCGGTCCTCGGTGAACGCCCAGGCGAGCGGGCCGCCGCGGCCGGTGCCGGAGGCCGACGGTGAGGCGGACGTGGAGACGGACGTGGACCGGGCCTCCTCGCCGACGGTGGGGGCGGCGGGGCTGGCGAGGCTGGTGGGGTGTGCCGGGGCGGTGGGGTCGGCGGAGTCGACGCCGCGGTCCCGGGCGACCGACGCCAGGGCGTCCTCGGGGTGTTCGCCGGCCGAGACCCGAGCCGCCGCCACCGCGCGGTCCACGGCGTCGAGGGCGCCGCCGGCGGGCAGGGCATCGAGGCCCAGCCCCTCGCGAGTCGCGCGCAGGTCCGCAGGCTGCGCCGGTGCGGGCAGGCCCGGCCAGCTGTCGAGCAGTCCGCGGACCGACGCGGCACGCTCGACCGCCTGCAGGTAGGGCACCGCGGCCGATCCCACGCGGCCTTCGTCCGCGTTCGCCGCGGCCGCGGCGAGCGCGTCGGCGCAGGTCCCGATCCGCTGCTCGGCGGCCGTCCACGCCTGGGCGTCGAGGGCCTCCGGATCCTGCCGGAAGGCCTGCAGCCGCGCCAGGAGGTCGTCTACGGCGTCCTGGAGGTCAGCGGCGGCCTCGAGCGACTCGGGCGGACGCCCCTGGGCGCCCCGCACGGCGGCGACGGCCCGGCGGGCCGGCTCCACGAGGGCGGCCGCGACCTCGTCCAGGACCTCTCCGCCGCCGGCCACGGCCCCCTGGACCAGGGACGCCGCCTCCAGCGCCTCGGCCTCCGCCCGCACCCGGGCGGCGTCTCGGGCGTAGGCCCGCACCCGCTCCTCCGTGTCGGCGCCGGGCCGTGCCGTCTCCTCGGCGATCAGGCCCTCCCGTCGGGCCAGGGCGACGGCGCCGGCGCGGACCTCGTCCCACTGGGCGCGCATCCGCTGCGTCCGGTGCTCCTCCGGCACGGACAGCGCCGAGACCTCCAGCGCCTCGAGCTCGAGGACCACGTGGGACATGTCCGTCCGTGCCGTCCGGTGCATCCGGCGGAGCTCGGCACGGGCACGCAGCGCCCGGGCCGTCATCACGCCGCCGAGCACCGTCAGGACCCCGGGGACGGCCACGCGGCCCACCCAGGTCCCGAGGTCGGGCTGGGCACCGGGGTCCGCGAGCGCGGCGGCCGTCCGGGCGGTCATCGCCACGGCGCTCGGCCCGTTGCCGGCGTCCCGGTTCGTCTCGTAGGCGATGCTCAGCACCTCCGCCGGGCTCGGCTCCCTGCCGAAGGGGGCGTGCCCGCGGGGGAGGTCTCCCCCGTCTGGGAAGGCCGCCGGGTCCACGGTGACGCCCACCTCCCGGCGGCGATCCTGCACGTCCCCCACGGAGCGGCTCAGCTGCGTCGAGATCAGCACGTCCGCCTCCGGGCCGCTCCGGCCGTAGTCCGCGGGCGGCAGCAGGTGCTCGTCCGTCACCGCCACCGTCAGCGGGGACCAGGCGCGCACGTCGAGCCGCTCGGCCGCGGCCTCCACCCGCTCCTGGGTGATGCCGTGGGGCAGCCCCTCCGGGATCCGGAACTGGACCCGGTGCTCCGGCTCCGCGGTGACCGCGGCGACCCCGGCGGCGCCGAGGCCCACGGTCGCCGCCGCGGCGAGGGCCGTGGCCCCGGCCCAGCGCGCCGGCCTGACGCTCCAGTCCCCGAGCAGCCGCGCGGGCAGCGGCCGGTCCGGTCGGTCGTGCGGTCGGGGGTCTCGCTCAACGTGAGTCACGCAGGAACCTCTCTGCCCGGCGGTGCACGTCCTCGTCCTGGCGTGCCAGGTCTTCCACACGGTCGCGCAGCGCCTCGGCCCGGCGCACGGTGTCCCGCCGCCGCTGGGCGCCGAGCGGCAGCGAGCCGAGGGCCTCGGCCTCCCGCCAGGCGGTGACGAGCGCGGACTCGTAGAGCCGCTGCCCGGCCTCCTGGGCGGAGCCCGCCGGACCGGCTCCGAGGATGGCCACGGCGGACAGCTCCCGTTCGTCCCGGCCGAGCATGAGCTGCTCGAGGCCGCCCCGGGCCGCCCGCAGGGCACGGCCCGTGCGCCCGTGGCCGCGCAGACCCAGGGCCGTGCCGGCGAGGGCCTCGAGGATGCCGCCGAGGGCGAGGAACATGACCGAGCCGGAGGCGGTGAGCACGGCCCAGAGCGGCAGGAACTCCAGGTCCGCCTCATAGGTGCGGTTGGACTGGATTCCGCGGGCGACGTCCTCGATCTCATGGGCCACAGCGCTCGCCATCAGACCGGGGTCGTCCGCGTCCCACAGCGGGGCGGAGGTGCGCTCGAAGCTGTAGCCGCCGAGCCAGGACTCGGTGCCCTCGTACACGTGGCCGGTGAGCGCGGGCATCACGCCCCCGCGGCCGCCCTGCCACACCATCAGCGGGATGATCACGGCGTTCGGCTCCAGCTCCCCGGTGGCCGAGTCCGTGAGCTCCGGGAACTCTCCGATGAGCTTCTCACTGCCCTCCAGCGCGCTGTCCAGAGTGACTCGGCGGCTGTACTCGGAGGCGGTGTCCTCCGGTGCCCGGTCCAGGTAGTCCTCTGCCCGGCGCACGGCCACCGTCACGTCGAAGGACTCCGTCAGCTCCGGGTCCACGCGGCGGCGGATCTCCTCCGCGGTGAACTCCACGTCCGAGGCCGGGAGCAGCTGGGCCCCGTCCACCGTGACCTCACCGACCTCCTGGTCCCCCTCCAGGTACCAGTCCGGCTCGGCGGTGGCCTGTGCGGCCAGGGGTGCCGCCGCCGCTCCGGCCAGGACCACGGCGGCGAGGGCACCGGCCATGCGGGTGCCCCGGCGGAAGCGGAAGCGGCCGGCCTGGGGGATCCCGGCCGAGCCGGGCACCGCCCCCGGGGCAGCCGCAGACGTGGGTCGGGTCTGCGCCGAGACGGACGGCGAGACCTGGTCCCCACGGGCCGTCCCGGCCTCCGCCACCAGCGCGTGCAGCGGCTCCCCCGCGGCGGCCCGGGCCAGCAGCAGGACCTCCTGCACGCGCAGCAGCGACGCCTCCGCCGGGGTCGGCGGCAGCCCGATGCCCTCGCGCACACGGGCCGTGCCGGCGACGCCGCGGTCCGGGAGCAGGGCACGGCGCAGCTCGTTGCGCCCCTCGGCGTCCGGCCCGGCGTCCAGGGCGCGGGTGAGCTCGAGGGCGCACTGGCCGATGCGGGCCTCGGCGGAGATCCACCGGCCCACCCAGGAGGACGTGTCCTCTCCGGGGGTGCCGCGGACCTCCTCGAGCAGCGAGAGTAGACGGTCCACGGCGTCCCGCAGGTCGGCTGCGGCCGCGTCCACACGCTGGTATCCCGGCTGTCCCGGCCGATCCTGGCGTGGTGCTTGCCCGAGGCGGGCCAGCGTCTGCTCCGCCGGCGCCACCAGGGCTGAGGCGACGCGGTCCAGCACGTCCCCGGCCCCGGCGAAGCCGCCGCGGACCTCGGCCGTGCCGGCCAGGGCGGCTGCATCCTCGGCAAGGCGGTCGGCGGCGTCGGCGTACCGGTCCACGGCCGAGGCGGTCCGCGGCGTCGGACGGCGCAGCCCGGACTCGAGTTCCTCCTCGCGCTGGAGGAGGAAGAGGGCGCGGCCGGAGAAGTGGTTCCAGTCCTGGGCGGAGCCGGACGGACGGCGGTCCTCCGGGAGGGCGAGCACGGAGACTTCGAGCGCCTCCAGGTCCAGCACCACGCGGGCGACGCGTGCCCGGGCCAGGCGGAAGCGGCGGCGCAGCTCGGAGACCGCTCGGACGGCGCGGGCCCAGAGCAGGCCGGCTCCGAGGGTCAGGGCGCCCATGGCGCCGGTGAGGCCGATCCACAGCAGCGGTTCCCGCGGAAGGCCGGAGTAGGAGAGTTCGCCGGCGGTGCGGGCCATGGCCACCACGGAGGCGGCGGAGTGCCCCATGTCCCGGTTCCGCTCGAACGCCTGGTGCAGCTGGATCGAGGGGCGGTCCGTGGGGGAACCGGCGTCCTCGTCCTCGTCGGGGAAGACCTCCGGGTCCACGACCACGCCGTTGTGCCGCTCCGCCGGGAGCGTCGAGGGGTCGTAGCCCGGGACGGTCATGTCCACGGGCATCCGCTCCAGCTGCGTGGAGAGCTGCACGTCCGCCGGGTAGTCGGCATCCTCCTCGAGCGGCCGGGCGATCCATTCGTCCGTCACCCGCACGGTGATCGGCTTCCAGGAGCGGATCGGGTCCTGCTCGGTGAGAGCGTCCAGCCGCTCCTGGGTGATGCCGTACGGCAGCGGTTCCTCCAGCTGCAGGCGCACCGGCTCCCCCGGCTCGGCCGCCATCGTGCCGATGCCGGTCAGGCCCACGGCCACCGTCCCGGCCGCCAGCAGCGCGGTGACGGTGCCCCACAGGCCCCTGCGCATGAATGCCATCGCTTCCCCTCCGCCCCGGACGCTCGCCGGAGCCTGCTCTCCAGCCTAGGTGTACTCGGTCATCAGGCTGGGGACAGTCGGCGGCGTGGGCGCAGTCTGCCCAGTGCGGTGCGGCGAGCGCTGCGGGGGCTGGAGGCGAGGTGAGGCGGGCGGCCGTCCGGGCCCTGCGGCCGCGGGATTAGCCGCTGCGAGACGTCAGAGCGGCCAGACCTCCAGGGAGTCGGTGAGCCGGATGCTCACCCCGGAGACGCGCCCGCGCGGGCCGAGCAGCACGTGGACGACCGGATCCGCCTGCTCCCCCTCCGCAACGCCCCGCACCACCACGGCGCGCCGGCTCCCGGCAGCACCCGGGTCCGCCGGCAGCGGGGCGCCGTCCAGCTCGTGCACGGTCAGGTCCACCGGGGGCGCGCAGCGACCGGCCAGGTCCTGGACCTCCTGCATGGTCTGCCGCAGCACGGTCTGCGGCAGCGCGGCGCGGGCCGTGCTGGTCATCAGGGCGTGCACCGCGGTGAGGTCTCCGGAGAACCAGGCCCGGACCGCACGGTCGGCGCTCTGGAGCGCCGTTTCCAGCCAGCTCCCCCGCCCCGCCGCCCCGGCGGCCGGCGCCGCGCCTGCGTCTGCGGCGGCCTGGAAGCGACGGTGCGCCGCCTGCCGGCTCACCCCGAGGGTCTGGGCGATCTGCTCCCACGTCCACCCGGCCTCGCGGGCGCGGTGGACGGCGTGATGCAGCCGCCGCTCGGCCGCCGCCTGGGCGGCCAGCGCGGCGGTCAGTTCCTCACCGGGATCGCAGGGCATCCTCCGAGTCTGCCCCATCGGCGGACAACGGAAGGAAAGCGCCGACGCCGATGGCCGCCACGATGCCGAAGATCACGGCCGTGGCGCCCTCGAAGATGTTGAGCACGATCAGCACGGCCGCGACGACGGCCCCGGCCAGGATCTGCAGTGCTTTCGGACGGTCCCAGGCGGGCTGCCAGCGGCTGAACAGCGAGCCTGCGAGGGCGCCGCCGCGGGCCCGCATGAGGGGAGCGCACCAGGCACCCACGGTGTAGGCGAGGCCGGCGACGGCACCGGTCAGCAGGGCCGGCCCCGGGTCGGCGTCAGACGTGAGGCCGTGGGTGACGAGGATGAGGATGACGGAGACGACGGTGGCCATGAGCGTGAGTGCCATGTGACCGAGGTTATGGCCGGCCTGGGGAAGCGTCAATACATAGTTGACAGGTGCGCTGGGGCGCCGGCGGAACCGCGACGGGGGCGGCCGGGGTGCGTTCCCGAGCGATGGTGCGCGGGTGTCGAGATGCAACGAAGGTTTCAGAAACGCGCCAAGCCGATTCATACGCTGATCAGGACCTGAAGGGCTGATACCGGCTTCTCCTGCCCCTCACTTGACCGGCGCACGGGATCACGGTCGTTACCCTCGATCCATGCCTCTCCGTCTGCGCCCTTCCGTCCTCGACGACGCCGCCCGGGAAGGACTTCTCACCAGCCGGGCCGCCTATGGCGCCCGCGCGGCCGAGTACACGGAGCGGCTGGGGACCATGGACGCCGTGGCCGAAGACGACAGGCTCCTGGTCGAAGCCTGGGCCGACCGGGTGGATGGGGTTCTGGCCGACGTCGGCTGCGGGCCGGCCCACTGGACCACGCACCTGGCCTCGCTGGGCCATGAGGTGACGGGCATCGAGCCGGTCGAAGAGTTCGTGACCCACGCACACCGAACCCACCCGGAGGTACGCGTGGAGCCGGGCTCGTTCCAGACCCTGCCCGTAGCCGCCTTCAACGGGATCCTGGGCTGGTACTCGATCATCCACACGCCGCCGGTGGAGATGCCTCTCCTCCTGGAGCGCGCGCACCAGGCGCTGCGCCCTGGCGGGTCACTGCTGCTGGGCTTCTTCGCGTCAGACCAGGTGGAGGCCTTCGACCACGCCGTCACCACGGCGTGGTATTGGCCGGTCGATGAGCTCTCCCGCCTGTTGATCGCGGCAGGATTCACCGTGCTCGACTGTGGCACACGGCAGGACGCCGGCGTACGCCGCCACGGATGGATCGAGTCCAACCGGAGCTGAGGCGTCTGATGCTCTCCGCTCCAAGCCGTCCAAGGAACCGTCCTTCGCGATTCGCGTGCGCTCTTCGCCGCGTCTTGACAGTCAGCGAGCGCTCCCTGTGGGCGCCGCGAACCGTCGTTCGCGGCAGACCTGATCCTCGCCACCACCCTCGCCATGGGGAAGCCGCCACGCACCATCGCTCGTCGCATCCTCTTCCCCCTACGTGCCCGGATCGAGATACTCAGACCATGCCAGCCACCCCCACAAGTTCCAGCGATTGGGCCTCCTACAATGCCGCGCGGGCAGGCACCTCGGCCGTGCGCCCTCTCACCGACCGCGCACTCACAACACTGCGGGCCACCCACCAGAACCTCGCAGGTCTGCGCGCTGTCGAGCTGGGAAGCGGCGCCGGCATCGAAACCCGACGCCTTCTCCAGGAGGGCATGAACGTCCACACCATCGACATCGACCCAAGCGTCGAAAAGCACATGAATGAACTCACCACGCTCGGCATCCTCGAACACCGGACGGGCCTCATCGAGGAGTGGGATCCCCTCCCCCACGCCGATCTGATCCTGGCCAACGCCTCTCTGCCATTCGTCCCTCGCGCACGCTTCACCTCGGTGTGGGAGCGCGTCAAGCACGCCCTGCTACCAGACGGGATCCTGGCGGTCGATCTCTTCGGCTCCGATGACACCTGGGCCTCGGACCTGGGCACCTACCTCACCCGGAAAGAGGTGGACGAACTCCTCGACACTTTGGAGGTGATCGAACTGAACGAGCGCAACGAAGAAGGGCATGCGTTCGACGGCATCAAGCACTGGCACACCTTCACCGTTATCGCCCGCCACCCAACCTGACCCCTTCGCGCCCGGCCTCTGGCGAGGGAAACCGCGCAAACGGTCGTTCATGACGACGGCCTCCGCCATGCGCCGTGTGCGCCACCTCCGGCCCTGTCCGCCCGCCGCACGGCTCGAGCACGGCTCGGCGGGTGCCTCTGCGCCCACCCCTTTCTTCAGAATGCAGTCACCGCATGCTTGACATCATCGAACTCCCCCTGCCCGCTGACGGCCCGCGCGCTCGGTGCCGCCTCACCCCCGCTCGAGCGTTCGCTGGGCCGCCTCCCGCACCGCTCGCGTGAGCCGCACCAGGCGCGTCACGGGCAATGTGGCCGCCTGCCAGTACAGGGGCACGAGGACGTCGTCGAGCCCGGGCACGCGGACCAGCCGGCCGGCGCGCACGTCCTCGACGGCCTGGGCGTCCACGAGCATGCCCCACCCCAGGCCGGCCCGGACGGACCGGTGGAACCCGTCGAACGACGGCGCCAGGTGCGTGGGCGGGGCGACGTCCAGCCCGGCGCCGCTCAGCGCGAGGCGCTGCAGGTCGTCCTTCGCGTTGTAGCGCATCATGGGCATCGCGCCGCGGTCGACGACGTCGCCCGCCGCGTGCCGCGCGAGCAGGGCGGGCGAGGCGAGCGGGACGTAGCGCATGCTCCCCAGCGGCTCCGCCGCGCACCCCTGGACCGGCTGCGGCTCCGTGGTGACGGCGGCCAGCACCTCGCCGCGGCGCAGCAGCCGGGCGCTGTGGTCCTGGTCCTCGACGTGCAGGTCGAGGACCGTGTCATCCCAGTCGGCGGCCTCCGCCAGGACGGGCCCGAACCATGTGCCCAGCACGTCGGCGGGCACGGCCAGGGAGGTGACGCTGCGCCCGGCCGCCGTGTGGCCCAGCCCGGCCCACGCCTCCTGTTCGAGCACCCGCATGTGCCGGGCCACGCGCACCAGGCCGACGCCGGCCTCGGTCGGCTCGCAGGGTGTGCCGCGCCGGAGCAGCACCTGGCCCACCTCCCGCTCCAGGGCGCGGATGCGCTGGCTGACCGCGGAAGCGCTGACGCCGAGCTCGTACGCGGCCGCCTCGAACGAGCCCTCGTCCACGATCGCACGCAGCGCCTGCAGCTGATCCAGGTTCATGAAGCAGAGCTTAGGCGTCTGCAGTTCTCTTCGTTTGGCTCAGGCCCGGCCGAGCCCTAGCGTCCCCACCCATGTGGACCCTCGCCGGCACCGGCCTGCTCACCGGACTCGCCCTCATCGTCGCCATCGGCGCCCAGAACGCCTTCGTGCTCCGCCAGGGCGTGCGCCGGGAGCATGTGGGCGCCGTCGTGCTGGTGTGCATGGCCTCGGACGCCGTGCTGATCCTGGCCGGGACCGCCGGGGTGGGCGCGCTCGTGCAGGCCGAGCCGTGGCTGCTCGAGGTGCTGCGTTGGGGCGGCGCCCTGTACCTGCTCTGGTTCGCGGTGTCCTCCCTGCGTGCCGCGCTGCGCCCGCAGGGGCTCGTGGCCGAACAGGCGCCGCGCACCGCGGGTTCGGTCGTCGCCACCACGCTCGCGCTGACCTGGCTCAACCCGCACGTCTACCTGGACACCGTGGTGCTGCTGGGCAGCCTCGCCAACCAGCACGGTCCCGACGCGCGGTGGGTCTTCGCCGCCGGCGCCGTCGCCGCCTCCGGCCTGTGGTTCACCGCGCTCGGCTACGGCGCGCGCCTGCTGGCCCGGGTGCTCGCCGACCCGAAGGCGTGGCGCGTGGTGGACGTGATGATCGCGGTGGTCATGGCGGCGCTCGCGGTCCGGCTCATCGCCGGCTCCGGCGTGTGGGGGTGAGTCGACGACGGCGGCTCTGGCGTCGGGTTGAATCAAGGTCGCTCAACGTCGACCCGCCAGAGCTGGGCTCGTGCGGCCTCCGCGAACAGGGGTGCACCGCACCGCACCAGCCGCTCCAGGACGTCACTGACGGTCAACGGAGGATTCCGTGTCGCGCCCGCTTGGGCTGCGAGAGCCGTCATCACTCGAGCCGGGTCCAGGTCGAGCTGGTTCATGAAAAACTCGTCCGGACTCTGCACCTCGATGTCGAAGGACTCAACGACCTCACGCGGGAAATCCTTCAGATTCGCCGTGACGATCAGGTCAGCACGCCCCTGGATCGCGGCGGCGACCACATGCCGATCATCGGGGTCCGGAAGATCAATCCCGGGCACGAGCTGCTCCCACCCCTCGACCCGCGCGTCGTCGAAGGCGGCGTCCATGACCCCGGCACGGTGACGCGCCGCCCCCGACGCACGCATGTCTGGATGCATCGCTTCCAGTGCGCGCACCGTCTCGTCGAGGATCCGCCCACTCCATACCGGCCGATAGAGGCCCGCCTCGGCCAGATGCAGCAAGGTGTCCGCTTGGGCGATGGGCACGAGGACGCACGCGTCGAGCACCGCGCTGAAGCGAGCCACTACCCGCGCTCACCCCGGAGGTCGGCGCGAGCCTGACGCAACGCCTCGCGGTAGGACTCCGCATCCTGGTCATAGAGCCCCGCAGACGAGGCCTCCCCTACGAGGTCGCTCAGCGAGGCACGCCGCTCCCCGCGCTTCCGCTGCTGATAGGACACGACGTCTTGGAGCCGGATGCGTCGGTGCCGACCACCGGTCGTCCTCTCGTACGGCAACGCCCCCTCCTCGAGCAGCCTCACCAGCGTGGGACGACTGATGCCGAGGAAGTTCGCCGCCTCCTGTGTCGTGAGCAGCTGGTCGACGGGTGCCACCGTGATGGCCTTGCCCACCCGCATCGCCTCGACGACGTCCCGCAGGACGTTGAAAGCCTCTGGCGGCAGGGGAACCTTCTGGCCGTCAGGGCCGACCAGGGCGGCCGGCTGCGTCAGGCCGTCGAGGAACCTGCCGACGTCGAGCATCTCCTCGAGGTCCGTCGGCGGCAGCACCGTGTGCTTGTCATTCACCGTCGCAGTCATGGAACAAGACTACCCGCGAAAACGAAAAATCCGCAGCTCCCTCTCGCGTCCGCTTCCCCGCCCCGGGACGTTGCGTCAGCCGCGCGCGTAGGCGAGCGACTCCTCGATGACGGGCCCTGCAGGTGTGGGTGAATCACGACAACCACCATCGGCCGCATACCCCCTGCGGACAGGCCTCGCCGGGAAGACGGACCGAGGCGAGCGTCCGTCGTCGGGAAGGAGCGGGACGGGCCCGGCCCCCGCCGATCACACGAGAGAGCCCGGAGGGCGTCCGCAGCGGACGCGCCCCGGGCCCTCGCCTCAGCGGGGTGCTCCCCCGCAGAGCCTGCCTCAGGCGGAGATCACCTTCGGGACGGCCATGTGCTTCAGCCCCTCCACGCCGAACTCCAGGCCGAAGCCGGACTGCTTCACGCCGCCGAAGGGCACGCGCGGGTCGATGGCGCCGTGCTTGTTGATCCAGGTGGTGCCGGCCTGCAGACGGGCGGCGACCTCCTTGGCGCGCTCGATGTCCGAGGACCACACCGAGGAGCCCAGGCCCACGTCCAAGCCGTTGGCCCACTCGATCGCCTGATCCAGGTCCGAGTAGCGGATGATCGGCAGCGCCGGGCCGAACTGTTCCTCGGCCACCAGCGGGTTGTCGTTGCTGATGTCCGCCACGAGGGTGGTCGGGTAGAAGTGGCCGGGCGCGGACTCGTCCGGATCGCCGCCGATGAGCACACGGGCCCCGGAGTCCTTCGCCGCCTGCACCAGCTTCGCCACGATCTCGTACTGAGCCCGGTTCTGCAGCGGGCCGAGCACGTTCTGCTCCTGAAGCCCGTTGCCCATCGGCATGGCCTTCGCCACGGCGGTGAGCTCCTCGCAGACGGCGTCGTACAGGGAGTCCGGCACGTAGAGGCGCTTCAGGGCGGCGCAGGTCTGGCCCGTGTTGATGAACGCACCCCAGAACAGGCCCTCGGCGATCGCCTTCGGGTCCGCGTCGTCCAGGACGATCCCGGCGTCGTTGCCGCCGAGCTCCAGGGTGATGCGCTTCAGGTCCTCCGCGGCCGAGCGCATGATCGCCTTGCCGGTCTCGATCGAGCCGGTGAAGGTGATCTTGTCGATGCCCTCGTGCGCGGTGAAGGCCTTGCCGAGCTCACCGTCGCCGGCAAGGACCTGCAGCACCCCGTCCGGCAGCACCTGGTTCATCACGTGCGCCAGCGCCAGCACGGACAGCGGGGTGTACTCCGACGGCTTCAGCACCACGGTGTTGCCCATGCGCAGGGCCGGGGCGATCTGCCAGATCGAGATCATCATCGGCCAGTTCCACGGGCCGATGCCGCCGACCACGCCGATCGGCTCCCAGCGCAGCTCGGCGGTGCCGGACTCGTCATCCACGAGCGTTTCCGGCTCGATCGGGAACGCGGCGGTGGCACGGGTCCAGGCCACGCAGCCGCCGACCTCGAACGCGGCGTTCGGACCGTTTTTCACCGGCTTGCCCTGCTCACGGGAGAGCAGCTCGGCCAGGCCGGCGGCGGAGGCCTCGATGGCATCCGCGGCCTTGTTCAGGTGCGCCGAACGCTCGGCGTGGGAGAGGGCGGCCCAGTCCTTCTGCGCGGCGCGGGCCGTGGCGACGGCCTCGTCCAGGTCGGCAGGGGTGGACTGCGGCGCGTAGCCGACGACCTCGCCGGTGGCGGGGTCCTTCAGTTCGGCACCCTGGCCTTCGGGGGCGGAGACGGCGGCGAGCAGGTCGGCGCAGCTGAGGGCGGGGTTCTCGGTCATGGTGTGTCCCTTTCGGTGTGGGTCCGGCACGGGGGCCGGGAGGAGGTCTGAGTCCAGTCTTGCAGGTTCGGTGTGGTGTGGGTCACGGGTGGGGTGTAGGGGTGGGAGCCCGGGTGCGTGCCGCGGGGTGCGCGCCGCGGGGTGCGCGCCCCGCATAATCGACGAAGAGTCACCAGATCGCGGAGAATCTCCTCGATCCTGTGACGAACCGTCGATTCCGCCGCTTCCCGACGACCGCCGCTCCCCGACGACGGCCGCTCACCATCCGGGCGCGGCGCCCGCCGCTCGCCTTGCGGGCGCGGCGCCCCGCGGGCGCCTCAGGCCAGTTCACCTCCGGTGGCGATACGGGCGTAGGTCTGTGGTCGGTTGGCCTTGAGCCAGAGTGCCCAGGCGGTGCCGAGGGCACCGGGGGCCACCACGATCAGTGGCAGCAGCCAGCTCAGGACGCTCGGCCCCTCGGCACCGATGAGCACCGGGAAGTTCACCACCACGAGGGCGAACAGGACGATCAGTCCGAGACCGGCCAGGGCCGGGGCCACGATTCGGGTCCAGGCGCCGTACTCGTGGGCGTAGCCGCGGAGGAACCCGATCACGGCCAAGGAGGTCATGGCCATCAGCAGGATCAGGCCGAAGGCGCCCATGTTGGTCAGCCAGGTGAAGAGGGTGACCACCGGGTACAACGGGTCGTCCGACCCGGCACCGGCGAACCCGAACAGTCCGATCACCACGAGAGACAGCACGGACTGGGCCAGCGAGCCGGCCACGGGCGCGCCGGTGCGGCGGGAGGTGTGGGCCAGGAACTGCGGGAGGATGCGCTCGCGCCCGAGGGAGAAGAAGTAGCGGGCCACGATGTTGTGGAACGCCAGCAGCGCGGCGATGAGGCTGGTGAGGAACAGGATGTTCGCCAGGTCCACCCACCATGCCGGCGCGTTCTCCGCGAAGAACGCGAACATCAGGTCCGGGCCGAACTCCTGGGCGCGGGGCACCACGCCGCTCGGCCCCTCGGAGACCACCACGGCCCAGGCAGAAAACGCGTAGAACAGGGCGATCACGGTGATGGCGATGACCGTGGCCCGGCCGGCGGTGGTCTTGGGGTCCTTGGCCTCCTCGTTGTAGATCGCGCCGGACTCGAAGCCCATGAACGCGGCGATCGAGAACACGAGGGCGGCGCCGACCCCGGCGGTGAAGAGCTGCTCGGGCAGCAGGCCGTCCGCGGTGATGCCCTCGGGGGCGGCACGCAGGCCCATGACGTCGAAGACGATCACCACGGCGAACTCGAGCATCACGATCACACCGATGACCTTGGCGTTGACGTCGATCCGGTTCACGCCGAGCAGGCCCACCAGGACCCAGGCGGCGAGAGCGCACGCCCACCAGGGCACGGACAGCCCGAACATGCCGTCCAGCAGGGAGGACAGCACGAAGCCGAACATGCCGGCGATGCCGATCTGCATGCAGTTGTAGGCCACCAGCGCCACCAGCGAGGCACCGACGCCGGTCGGCTTGCCCAGGCCCTTGGCGATGTACGCAAAGAACGCGCCGGCGTTGTGCACGTGCCGGGACATGGCCGCGTAGCCGATCGCGAAGAGCAGCAGCACGGCGCCGAGCACCACGAAGGACAGCGGAATGCCGAGCAGCCCGGTGACGGCGAAGTTCGAGGGGACGCCGCCAGCCACCACGGTGAGCGGGGCCGAGGCGGCGATGATCATGAAGACCAGGGAGGGGACACCGAGGCGGCGGGCGCCGAGGCGCTCATCCGCAGGGACGTCGGCGGCGACACGGCCGACGGCACCGGCGTCGGTGGGACGTGCCTCGCACGTGGTTCTTGCCGCGGTGCTCATAGGCACCTCCTGTGAGACGGATGGAGTGATGTGACTCACTCCAGGATGCGCGTGCACGCCCTGCTCGGATTGACCGTCCGGGAAGAGCGGTTGCCTCTGCGCGCAGAGCCGTCCGGCTCAGGCCGCGGCGCGGCGGGACTGCCCCGGCGTCACGCCGAAGCGGGCCCGGAAGGCCCGCGAGAAGTGCGCCGGATCGGTGAACCCCCAGCGCGCGCCCACCACGGCCACCGGCCGGGTGGCGCAGGCCGGGTCCGTCAGCTCCTCGCGGCAGCGCTCGAGGCGGCGCGAGCGGATCAGCGCGGCCACAGTGGTGTCCGTGTCCTCGAACAGCAGGTGCAGGCTGCGCACAGACATGAAGTGGGCGGCGGCGATCGTGGCCGGTGCCAGGTCCGGGTCCGCCAGGTGCGCCTCGATGTAGGCGACCACCTGGTCCCGCTGGCGGTCCCGCTCCCCCCGCCCGCCGCGCGAAGCGGGCAGGCAGGCGGAGGAGGCGCCGTCGTCGTGGATCCGCTTCCCGACGGCGGACGCCGCACCCTCCGGTGTGCTGCAGCCCAGAATGTCCGTCACCAGAGTGCCGACCAGGTCCACCACGTTGCGTGCCAGGCGCGCGCCGACCGTGGGGTCGAGCTCCGGAACGACGCCGGCGGCCTGGCGGAGGAAGTCGCCGACCGCGTCCCCGAGATGATGGTCCGCGTCGAGGGCGGTGGCCGTGAGCTGCCCCGCCTGGGCCGGGTCCATGCCGAGGGCGGCGTGCGGGAACATCATCACGTGGGAGGAGAAGTCGCGGTCGAAGGTCAGCTCGTAGGGCTGGGAGGTGTCGTAGAGGGCCAGCCGGCCCGGTTCGAGAACCACCTCGCGGCCATCCTGGACGAGCAGGCCGCGGCCGGACAGCTGCAGGGAGAGCTTGAACAGGCCCCCACCGCCGGCACCCGTGAGGCGTTCGGTACGGCGCACGGTGTGCGGCGAGGCGTGCAGCGTGGACAGGCCGATACCGCCGACGCTGGAGAGCTCGATGCGGCCCCGGAAGGCGTCCCCGGCATGGCCGGGGGAGGACTCGGCCTCCAGCGGGACGAAGGAGTCCGAGATGATGCCTCGCCAGGTCTCGTAGTCCATGGCAGTGGCGCAGGTCCGCATGCAGTGCCTCTTCCCCAGGGCGGTCGCAGGCTCCGGTGACGGTCCGCGCGGAGGGCGCGGAGCCTTCCGGAGTGTGACCGGGTTCACGATTTCTCCGAGTGTAGAGCTTCTCCGGCGCCGCGGACAGGGGTGCATCGGAGAACCGGGCCGGACCGCCAGGCAGGGCAGAGCCGCCGTCGTCAGGCAGAGAGCAGGGCGAGAAAAGCCTCGAGCTGGGCATCGAGCGAGTCCGGTCCATGGCGCTCGGGGTCCATCACTGCTGTGACCTGGGTGCCGAACAGCCAGGCCAGCAGGGCCTCGACCACCGGGCTGGTCGGAATGTCAGGGCGCAGCATCCCATCCACGGCGGCCTCTGCCAGCATGCCGTGCAGACGGTCTCGCCAGGCAGCCATCGTGGCAGCCGCCGCGAGGGCCTCCGCCTCCTGCCGCGCCGCCTGGTCCCAGAAGGACAGGACGAGACGGGCCTCACGGACGAGCTCGTCGTCCCGCGGGACCACCTCGCGGCACAGCCGCCGCATCGCCTCCACCCCCCGGGCGTCGGCGAGCGCGGCGTCGATCCGAGCCTCCGTGCGCTCGAAGACGTGGGCGTAGGTCGCCTCGATCAGCGCGCTCTTCGTGGGGAAGTACGGCTTCAGGGCGCCGTTGGCGTAGCCGGCCTCCTCTGCGATCTGCCGCAGGGTCGCGCCGGACAGACCCCGATCCGCCACGACCTTCCAGGTGGTCTCCACCAGCTCGCGGCGGCGGGCGTCATGGTCGACGAGACGGGGCACGGCAGGCTCCCTTCGGTCAGGCGGGTCGGACGAGGTGACGAGGTGACGCTACCGCCGTCGCGATTGATCGTGCGCGCACCGACACCTGCGTGACGCGCAGGACTGCGCGCAAGTCCTATGACGCGGATCACAGACGAGCCTAGCCTCTCCGTACGGAGAAGAATCCGACCACCGACGGCCCCCTGGGCCGGGAGACGAGGAGCACATGAGCACCGAGACCGCCACCACCGCGGGCGACTTCAGGCAGCAGACCCCCGAGGAGATCGAGGCCGTGATGGCCGTGCTCCGCCGGGAGGGCCTGTTCACGGACACCCACCGCATCGCCTACCTGGGCCTGCTGGACCCACCGCGCGGTGCACAGCGCGCCGAGGTCTCACACGACCGCCGTTTCCGCGTGTTCATCCTGGACTCCACCGGCGGCACCCCGCGGGACGCGGTGGTCTCCGCCGCCCGCGGCGAGCTGCTCTCGAACCGCGAGCTCGACTCGTCCGTGGACGGAGAGTTCCCGGTGATGGAGGAGGAGTTCGCGGTCGTGGAGGAGGTCCTGGCCCAGGACCCCCGCTGGCAGGAGGCCATGCGGACCCGCGGCATCCCCGTGGAGGAGGTGCGCGTGGCGCCCCTGTCCGCGGGGGTCTTCGAATACGAGGAGGAGAAGGGCCACCGCATCCTGCGCGGC
Organism: Micrococcus lylae; assembly: GCF_900163825.1. Taxonomy (NCBI): domain Bacteria; kingdom Bacillati; phylum Actinomycetota; class Actinomycetes; order Micrococcales; family Micrococcaceae; genus Micrococcus; species Micrococcus lylae. The sequence goes on from NZ_FUKP01000039.1 coordinate 34,334, forward strand.
CTGGCCTTCCACCAGCAGCACGAGGCGGATTCGCCGTGGGCCCACCCGATCGACGGGATCGTCGGCTACGTGGACGTCACGGCCAAGGAGGTCACCCAGGTGATCGACCTGGGCGCGATGCCCGTGCCGCAGGAGCACGGCAACTACACGGACCCCGAGCTCACCGGCGACCTGCGCACCACGCAGAAGCCGATCGAGATCACCCAGCCCGAGGGGCCGTCCTTCACCGTGGACGGCGGCAACCACGTGGAGTGGGAGCGCTGGAGCCTCGACATCGGCTTCGACATGCGCGAAGGCCTCGTGCTGCAGAACATCGCGTTCGACGACCCGCACACCGGCCGCCGCCGCACGATCCTGGACCGCGCGTCCATCGCCGAGATGGTGGTGCCCTACGGTGACCCCTCCCCCATCCGGTCCTGGCAGAACTACTTCGACACGGGCGAGTACCTGGTGGGCCAGTGGGCGAACTCGCTCGAGCTGGGCTGCGACTGCCTCGGCGACATCACCTATCTCTCCCCCTGGGTGGTGAACAACGCCGGTGAGCCGCGCCAGATCAAGAACGGCATCTGCATGCACGAGGAGGACTGGTCCATCCTCTCCAAGCACACCGAGATGTGGACCGGCATCTCCTACACGCGCCGCAACCGCCGGCTGGTGATCTCCTTCTTCACCACCATCGGCAACTACGACTACGGCTTCTACTGGTACCTCTACCTGGACGGCAACATCGAATTCGAGGCCAAGGCCACCGGCGTGGTCTTCACCTCGGCGGTCCCGGACGGGCCCACGGACTACGCCTCCGAGATGGCCCCGGGCCTCGGCGCCCCCTTCCACCAGCACCTGTTCGGCGCCCGCCTGGACTTCGCCCTCGACGGCGGCGCCTGCCGCGTGGTGGAGGAGGACGGCGTCCGCCTGCCGATCTCCGAGGAGAACCCGCGCGGCAACGCCTTCACCCGCAAGCACACTGTGCTGGCGACCGAGCAACAGGCCATCCGCGAGACCGACCAGTCCGTGGGCCGCACCTGGATCGTGGAGTCCACCGAGTCCACCAACCGGCTCGGACGCCCGGTGGGCTACAAGCTGCACCCGGAGGGCCTGCCCACCCTGCTGGCCGCCGAGGGCTCCTCCATCCACAAGCGCGCGACCTTCGCATCCAAGGCGCTGTGGGTCTCCCAGTACCACGAGGACGAGCGCTACCCCACCGGCGACTTCCCGAACCAGCACGCCGGCGGTGCCGGCCTGCCGGAGTGGACCGCCGCGGACCGCAGCGTGGACGGGGAAGACCTGGTGGTCTGGCACTCCTTCGGCCTCACGCACTTCCCGCGCGTGGAGGACTGGCCGATCATGCCCGTGGACGTCACCGGGTTCAAGCTCCGCCCCGAGGGCTTCTTCGACCGCTCCCCCGTGCTGGATGTGCCCGCCCCCAGGAAGGGCCACTGCTCCACCGACGCCGGCGGTGGCGTCGACACGGCGAAGGACGGCGACGAGGGATGCTGCAGCGCCTGAGCCTGTGGGACAGGGCCGCCGGGGCACTGGCCCTGGCGGCCCTGCCGTTGCACGTCTGGATGCTCGTGGCGCACGCGCACGGACTGCTGCTGGGCGCCGCGATCGGCGCGATGGTGCTCGCCTGCACCGTCTGCGGCGTGCATGTGCTGCGCGGGACCTCCGGATGCCGGGCCCTCCAGCAGCTGCAGGCCATGGCCGTGCTGATGGTCCTGGCACACGCGGTCATGACCGCCGGCCTGCCCGGGGTGGGCCTTGGGGGAGGCGGGCATGACCACGCAGGGCGAGGGGACGTCGTCGGGAATGCACTGGCTGCGGACGGGGCGATGCTGATGATCATGGGGGTGGAGCTGGCCGTGGCGATGTGTGCGGGGCTGGCGCTGTCGCGGAGGCGGCGGCTCGGGCTCGGCTGAGGCGGGCCTGCGGAGCCCGACCGCATAATCGACGAAAAGTCACCAGATCGCGGAGAATCTCCTCGATCCCGTGACGAACCGTCGATCCCGCCGCTTCCCGACGACGGCCGCCCACCTTCGTCTGGCCACTTACCTCCGGCCGTCCGCCCACCCGCCCACACGTGGGCTCGCAGGACCCGCCCGACCGGCTGCGGCTTCTCTCTGCCCGGACACATGTTGACCGCCCTCACATGCCCCGCGGATACTGGATATGAACCTGAACGCCCGGTCGGTAATTCTCAGAGTTGCCGGGCGCTGCGCCGCGCACCGGGACCGCGCCCGCCACGCACGCCAAGGAGGCCCACGCATGTCCACTCTCGCCACCCCGTCCCAGGCCCTGCTCGTCGGCGGCCGTCGCACCCCGGTCGGCCGCTACGGCGGCGCGCTGTCCTCCGTCCGCCCGGACGACCTGGCGGCGCTGACCATCAAGGCCGTGGTCGAGGACGCGGGGATCGACCCGGCGGACGTGGACGAGGTCATCTTCGGCAACGCGAACGGGGCCGGAGAGGAGAACCGCAACGTGGCCCGGATGGCCTGGCTGCTGGCCGGCTTCCCGGACACCGTCCCGGGCATCTCCGTGAACCGTCTGTGCGCCTCGGGCATGTCCGCCGTCGCGATGGCCACCGCCATGGTCCGCGCCGGCATGGCCGACGTGGTCGTCGCCGGCGGCGTCGAGTCCATGTCCCGCGCCCCGTGGGTGCAGGCCAAGCCGACCACCGCGTTCGCCAAGCCCGGCGAGCAGTTCGACACCGCCATCGGCTGGCGCTTCGTGAACCCGCGCTTCGCCTCCGGCGAGTTCGGAGACAAGTTCGTCTTCTCCATGCCGCAGACCGCGGAGGAGGTCGCCGAGACCGAGGGCATCACCCGCGAGGACGCGGACGCCTTCGCCGTCCGGTCCCAGGAGCGCGCCCTCGCCGCGATCGAGGCCGGCCGCTTCAAGGACGAGATCGTCCCCGTCACCGTCAAGGGCCGCAAGGGCGCCGAGACGATCGTGGACACGGACGAGGGCCCCCGCCCGGGCACCACCATGGAGGTCCTGTCCACGCTGCGTCCGATCATCAAGGAGAACGGCGTGGTGACCGCCGGCAACTCCTCCTCGCTCAACGACGGCGCCTCCGCCATCCTCGTGGTGTCCGAGCGCGCCGCTGAGAAGTACAACCTCGAGCCCCGCGCCCGGGTGGTGGACTCCACCGCCGCCGGCGTGGCCCCGCACATCATGGGCCTGGGCCCGGTGCCGGCCACCCGGAAGGCCCTGGAGCGCTCCGGCTGGTCCCTGGACGAGATCGGCGCGGTGGAGCTGAACGAGGCGTTCGCCTCCCAGTCCCTGGGCTGCGTGCGCGGCCTCGGCCTGGACGAGTCCATCGTCAACAACGACGGCGGCGCGATCGCCCTCGGCCACCCGCTGGGCTCCTCGGGCTCCCGCATCATCGTGACCCTGCTGAACCGCATGGACCGCGAGGGCGTGGACAAGGGCCTGGCCACCATGTGCGTGGGCGTCGGCCAGGGCGCGGCGACCCTGATCGAGAAGCTCTGAGGACTGCACAGATGACCCAGCAGACCCAGACGATCGACGACGGCGCCTTCCCCGGACTCGCCGACGTCGCCGCCGGCTTCACCGCCCTCCGCCTCGAGGCGTCCGCGGAGCGCCCGGACCGCGTCGTCGCGGCCATGGACCGGCCGGAGGTGCTGAACGCGATCGACCAGACGATGATCGACGAGTTCCACGCCCTCAGCGGCTGGCTCGAGCGCAACCCGCGCATCCTGATCATCACCGGCACCCAGGTGGAGGACCGCAAGCGCGGCGGCATGAAGGGCATCTTCGCCTCCGGTGCGGACATCGCGCAGCTGCGCGAGCGCCGCCGGGACGACGCCCTGCGCGGGGTGAACTCGCAGCTCTTCGACCGCCTGCACAGCCTGCCGCTGCCGGTGATCGCCGCGATCGACGGCTTCTGCCTCGGCGGCGGCGCCGAGCTCGCCTGGGCCGCGGACTTCCGCATCGCCACCGAGCACGTGAAGATCGGCCAGCCGGAGGCCGGCCTGGGCATCACCGCCGCCGCCGGTGCGCAGTGGCGCCTGAAGGAGCTCGTGGGCGAACCGATTGCCCTGGAGATCCTGTGGGCCGGCCGCATCCTGGACGCCCAGCAGGCCCTGGACCTGCATCTGGTCACCGAGCTGCACTCCCCTCAGGCCCTGATGGACGGGGCCCATGCCCTGGCCGACCGGATCGGCAAGAACGACCCGCTGGCCGTGCGCGTGTCCAAGCGTGTGTTCCACATGCCGCGTGCGGCGCACCCGCACGTGGACGAGCTGGCGCAGGCCATCCTGTTCGAGTCGGAGGCGAAGTTCGACCGCATGCAGGCCTTCCTGGACCGCAAGAAGAAGTGAGGATCCCCATGACTGACACCCCCCACGGCTCCGTCCCCTCCGTCGTCGGCGTACTGGGCGGCGGCCGCATGGGCGCCGGCATCGCCCACGCCTTCCTGACCTCCGGCGCGGACGAGGTGATCGTGGTCGAGCGTGACGCGGCCTCCGCCGAGGCCGCGAAGGAGCGCATCGAGTCCGACCTGGCCAAGTCGCTGGAGCGCGGCAAGCTGGACGGCAACCTGGACGTCTGGGCCGAGCGCCTGACCATTTCCCTGGACAAGGCGGACTTCGCCCGCTGCGGCCTGGTGGTCGAAGCCGTCCCGGAGATCATGGACCTGAAGATCGAGTCCCTCACCGAGGTGGAGAAGCACCTGGGCGCCGACGCCTGGCTGGCCACCAACACCTCCTCCCTGTCCGTGGACGAGCTGGCCGACCACCTGCAGCGCCCCGAGCGCTTCTGCGGCCTGCACTACTTCAACCCGGTCCCGGCCTCGAAGCTGGTCGAGGTCGTCGTGGGCGCGAAGACCGGCGAGGAGCTCAAGGCCCTGTCCACCGCGTGGGTCAAGGGCCTGGGCAAGACCCCGGTCGTGGTCAAGGACGCCCCGGGCTTCGCCTCCTCCCGCCTGGGCGTGGCGATCGCCCTCGAGGCCATCCGCATGGTCGAGGAGGGCGTGGCCTCCCCCGAGGACATCGACAACGCCATGGTCCTGGGCTACAAGTTCCCGGTCGGCCCGCTGGCCCTGACGGACATCGTGGGCCTGGACGTGCGCCTGGGCATCGCCGAGTACCTCGAGTCCCAGCTCGGCGAGCGCTTCGCTCCCCCGCAGCTGATGCGGGACATGGTCGCCCGCGGCGAGCTGGGCCGGAAGTCCGGCAAGGGCTTCTACGACTACTCCTGACCCGCTCTGCCCCGCCCCTTTCGCTTTCGCTCGCGAAATGGGAGGCGGCCAGGCCGACGACGGCCCCTCCCCTTTTCGTTTTCGCTAGCGAAACGGGAGGAGGCCAGGGCAACGACGACGGCCCCTCGCCTTCACGGTGAGGGGCCGCGTCGCGTCGTGGCCCGCCTCTGACCTCGGACCGGTTCCTCCCACGATGCGGACACCCCACCACGTGGTGCCCCGCGCCTACTATGCTGTGGGACAGCGGCCACCACCCTCGGCCGCGCCCGCCGCCCATCCCGGCACCCTCCGGCGGACCCACCTGCGTCCGCTGCGACCGCCTGCTGCGTGCCCACCGGACCCGCACGGCCGTCGCCGAACCCACATACCCGTGCGCGCCCGCGCACCCTGTCCCGGAGGAACTCCCATGACCACTCCCCTATCCTCGATCGCCCCCTTCACCGCCGGCACCGGCACCTTCTCCCCCGCACCCGGCCAGCGCATCGACCCAACGCTCGCCCGCTCCTGGCTGCTGGTGAACGCCGCCCAGCCCGAGCGCTTCGCCCCCGCCGAGGACTCGGCCGCGGACATCGTCGTCCTGGACATCGAGGACGCCGTGGCCCCGAAGGACAAGGCCGCCGCCCTGCAGAACACCGTGGACTGGCTGACGTCGGGGCACACCGCCTGGGTGCGCCTGAACGGCTACGGCACGCCGTGGTGGGAGCAGGACATGGCCGCCCTCGCCGCCACTCTGCCGACGGCGCTCGGCGGCACCGTGGCCTCCGGTGGCCTGGCCGGCGTCGTCCTGGCGATGGTGGAGTCCACGGACCACGTGAACGAGACCGCCGCCCGGCTGCCCGGCATTCCGGTGGTGGCCCTGGTGGAGACCGCCCGCGGCCTGCAGCGCGTGAACTCGATCGCCGCCGCCCGCGGCACGTTCCGCCTGGCCTTCGGCATCGGCGATTTCCGCCGTGACACCGGCCTGGGCGACTCTCCGATGGCCCTGGCCTATACCCGCTCCCAGTTCACGATCGCCGCGAAGGCCACCGGCCTGCCCGGCCCCATCGACGGTCCGACGGTCGGCTCCACCGGCGTGAAGCTGGCCGAGGCCACCGCCGTCACCGCCGAGTTCGGCATGACCGGCAAGATCTGCCTCGCCCCGGAGCAGTGCGCCGCGGTGAACGAGGGCCTGAGCCCCTCCCAGGAGGAGCTGGCCTGGGCCCATGGATTCCTCACGGACTTCGAGGCGGACGGCGGCGAGATCCGCAACGGCTCGGACCTGCCGCGCAAGGCCCGCGCGGAGAAGATCCTGTCCCTGGCCGAGGCGTTCGGCGTGACGTCGACCCGCTACCCGGACCAGGACAACTCGCTCTCCGCCCCGTCGGACACCTACCACTACTGACCGGCTCGCCTGCCGGCCGGCCCCCGCCTGAAGCCCCCTGACATTTTCGCTCGCGAAACGGGAGGCGGCCGGGACAACGACGACGGCCCCTCACCTTCGCTGAGGGGCCGTCACGTGCGCTGCGATGCCGGTTCAGGCGGCGTGGTCGCAGGTGGCGCAGGTGCAGTCCTCGCACTCGCAGGTGGCGCAGTGGCACTCACCCTCGCCGCAGCGGGCGCAGGTGCAGGTGTCGCACTCGTCCACGTGGTCGCCGTGGATGTGGTGCAGGTGGCCGTCGTGCTTGTAGTCCACGTGGTCGCCGTGCTGGACGGCCTCGTGGCCGCAGTCCGGGCCGTGGGTGTGGTCTGCGTGGTCGGTGTGGACGGCGTGCTTGGTGTGGTCAGTTGCCATGGGGAGCCTCCTCGGCGGCGTGGTGGACGGCGTCGCGCAGGATGTGGGCGACGTGCTCGTCGGTCAGGTGGTAGGTGCGGGACTTTCCGTCCAGCTCGGAGCGCACCAGCCCGCTCATGCGCAGCACCCGCAGGTGCTGGGACATCAGCGTGTGGGTCACTCCGACGTGATCGGCCAGCTCACCGACGCTGCACGGCTGCTCGTCTATGCGCAGCAACGCTGCCACGCGCACGGGTGAGGCGAGCACCTTGAACAGGTCTGCGGTTCGCTGGACGTCGTCGGTCATGGCTTCACCATACCTGCAAATATCTTCATATGACAACCGAAGCTTCCCGTGGCAGCGCCCCCGCCGTTGTCGCTCGCGACAGGGGACTGAAGCAGAACACTTTCGCTCGCGAAATCGGAGGCCCGTTCCCCTCCCGGCCCGAAATCGGAGGCCCACCTCGCCGCCCGACCCCGAACGGCGCAGCCGAGCCCAGCGCCCGCCTCCCATTTCGCGAGCGAAAACGCCACATGGGGAATCAGCCGGCAGCCCGGGCCGCCAGCTCCTCGCCCTGGGCGCGCACGAACGCCGCGTCCACCGGGGCTCCGTGGCCCGGGACGTAGAGCGCGTCCTCGCCCCCGAACTCCACCAGCTTCCCGACGACGGCCGCCCACCCGGGCACGTCCGCCTCACCTCCGGCCTGTGGCGGGCCCGACTCCTCCACCAGGTCCCCGGCGAAGACCACCGGGCGCCGCCCGGCCGCTCCCTCCACAGCACGACCGCCCGCGCCCGGCACACCGGTTCGCCCCGGATGCGCCGTGCCGTCGGCCTCCACCCTCGCCACGAGGTCGCTCGGCGTGTGCGCATGGCCGAGCCAGGCGACCTGCACCGTCACCCCGCCGAGGTCCAGCGTCCACGGGTCCTCGGCGGTGCACTGGGCGGACTCGAGGCGCAGGTCCGGCATCGGAACGTCCGCCAGCCCGAGCTGCCGCTGCACCCGCTCGTTCTCCCCGTCCTCCTCCGCACCATGCCGACGACCGAACCAGGCGTGCGCCGCCGCGATGAGCCGCTCCCCCGCCTCTGCGCGGACGCCGGACAGGCCGAACCAGTGGTCGTAGTGGTCGTGGGTGAGCAGCGCCCAGCGCACGGGCACCGGATGCCGCGCCGTGTCTTCGGCCGCACGCACGGCGGACCGGTAGAGAGCGGCGCCCTGCTCCGGGTGGGTGCCGACGTCCACGAGCAGCGCCGCGGCGTCACCCACCACGAGCCCCACGTTCACGTCGCAGGGCTGACAGCGCGCCACCAGCACGCGCTCGGCCACGGGCTCGAAGGGGCCGTTGCTCCAGCGGTCGACCTGCACCGTCATCGCGTCCTCCCCTGCGGTGTCAGAAAGCACATCGCCCCGATCCCTCACCGGGGCGGGGTGGTGCGAGGCTCAGCTCTGGATGAGCGAGGCCATCTTCTTGGCGATCATGTCCGTCGCCTTCTGCGGGGCGATGCGGGCCATTGTGTCCAGCATCCCGGCGTCCTTGCCGACCGTCACGCGGTAGCGGCCCTTCTCCACGGCCTGGTTCACGATGATCGTCGCAGCCTCATCCGCCGGCAGCGGCGTGAACTTGGAGGACTCGGCCTTGGCGGCGGCGTCCTCCGGGGAGCTGGCCCCCGGCGAGGCAACGCCGGAGTTGCCCGTGATGTTCGTGGCGATCGCGCCGGGGAACACGATGGTGGTGGCCACGGAGGTCTCGCGCAGCTCGGCGTAGATGCCCTCGGTCAGCAGCTTCACGGCGGCCTTGGAGGCGCCGTAGACGGTCTGGCCGGGCACAGGCAGGAAGCCGCCCATGGAGGACACGTTCACCAGGGACGCCTCCGGGCGGGCGGTCAGGTGCGGGATGAACGCCTTGTTCAGGTAGACGGTGCCCCAGAAGTTCACGTCCATGACCTTGCGCATCTCGTCCAGGTCCAACTCCTTGAAGACGACGAACTTCTGGATGATGCCGGCGACGTTGAGCAGGCCGTCCACGTGGCCGTGCTGGGCGGCCACCTGCATGGGCAGCAGCTCGACGGCCTCCTGGTCCGCGATGTTCAGCTCGTGCTGGGTGAAGCGGTCCCCGGCGTTCGCCAGGGCCGCGGTCTCGGCGAGGGACTCGGAGCGCAGGTCCACGCCGGCCACGGAGGCGCCGCGGCGCAGCAGCTCGAGCGCCACCTCGCGTCCGATGCCGTTTCCTGCGCCGGTGACGACGAAGACCTTGTCCTTGGTCTGCACGGTGGGTGCCCTCCTTGAGGGGTCGGGATGGGCCGGGGCGCGTGCGGCGCGCCCGGCATCTCCAGCCTAGGTGTACTCGGCCATGACGTTGGTGACAGATAGACGTTGACGATGAAAAGAACCTCC
>NZ_FUKP01000025.1:0-23421 GCF_900163825.1 Micrococcus lylae
GGGGGGGGCGGGGGAGAGGACGCCCGGGGTCAGGGTGCCGATCGGGGCACGCGAGCCCTCCTGGGGCGCGGGCGGGCCCTCCGGACGGGGGCCGTTGTGGCTGGACGGTGCTGCAGGACGCGATTCGGGCATGGTGTCCAGCCTACTCGGGGGCTACGCTCGCCCCCATGAGCGAGAAAGAGTTCTGGTACAACACCCGCACCGGCCAGGTCGAGCAGGGCGCCCAGTCGGACTGGTCGCAGCTGCTGGGCCCCTACGGCTCCCGCGAGGAGGCCGAGGGGGCGATGGCGAAGGTCGCGGCCAACAACGAGGCCGCGGACGCCGCGGACGACGAGGACAGCAAGTGGGACAACCGTCCCGGCAACGACGCCGACTGACCTTGGGCCCCGCCGTCGTGCTCCCGGCCGCCTGCGGCGACGGGCGCGCGGCAGCGGGAGGCCGTCAGGACTCGAACTGGTGTTCCGGGGCCGGGAAGGCGCCGGTGATCACGTCCCGGCGGTAGGCGGCCACGGCGTCGGTGATCACGGAGTGCAGGTCCGCGTACTGCTTCACGAAGCGGGGCTTCCTGCGGTCGGAGAGGCCGAGCATGTCCTGCCAGACGAGGACCTGTCCGGTGGTGCCGCCGCCGGCGCCGATGCCGATGGTCGGGACGGTGAGGGCCTCGTCCACGGCACGGGCGACCTCGGTGGGGACCATCTCCATGAGCACGCAGAACGCGCCGGCCGCCTCGAGGGCGCGGGCGGAGGCGATCATCCGGTCGGCCGCGCCGTCGCCGCGGCCCTGCACCCGGTAGCCGCCGAGCACGTGCTCGGACTGCGGGGTGAACCCGATGTGGGCCACCACGGCGATGCCGGCGGCGGTCATGGCCTCCACATGGGGGACGAAGCGTTCGTCACCCTCCATCTTCACGGCGTGCACCCCGGCCTCCTTCACCAGGCGCATGGCGGAGCGGACGGCCTGCTCGGGGGACTCCTCGTAGGAGCCGAAGGGCAGGTCCGCCACCACGAAGGCCCGCTGTACGCCGCGGACGACGGCGGCGGAGAAGGTCACCATGTCCTCCACGGTGACCGGCAGGGTCGAGGAGTGGCCCAGCACGGTGTTGCCGACCGAGTCGCCGACCAGCAGCGCCTCGACGCCCGCGGCGTCGAACAGGGCGGCCGTCATGGCGTCGTAGACGGTGAGCATCGCGAACCGCCGTCCCTCGTCCTTGGCCCTCTGCAGGTGCACGGTGCGGTAGCGGGACGGGGCGGGCGGCCCGTACACGGCGGTCTCGTCGGCGGCGTCTGCGGAAGCGGGTGCGACCGCGCTGTCGGCGGCCTGGGGATGCTGGGTCGACATGTGCCCGAGTCTACGCAGTGGCGTGCACCACGCCGACTACAGTGACGTGCATGGATCGACAGCAGGATTTCGTGCTCCGCACCATCGAGGACCGGGACGTGCGCTTCGTCCGCCTCTGGTTCACCGACGTCATCGGCACCCTCAAGTCCGTGGCGCTGGCCCCGGCCGAGGTGGAGGGCGCCTTCACCGAGGGATTGGGCTTCGACGGCTCCTCGATCGACGGCTACACCCGCATCTTCGAGTCCGACATGCTCCTGCAGCCGGATCCGTCCACCTTCCAGATCCTCCCGTGGCGCGGTGAGCAGGAGCGCACCTCACGCATGTTCTGCGACGTGCTCACCCCGGAGGGCGAGCCCTCCCCGGCCGATCCCCGCCACGTGCTGCGCCGCGTCCTGAACAGGGCCGCGGACATGGGCTTCAGCTGCTACACGCACCCGGAGATCGAGTTCTACCTGCTGCAGTCCCCCCAGCCCGGACCGGACGGCAAGCCGGTCCCGGTGGACTCCGCCGGCTACTTCGACCACGTCCCCGGCGGCGTGGCCCAGGACTTCCGCCGCCACGCCGTGACGCTGCTGGAGGACATGGGCATCTCCGTGGAGTTCAGCCATCACGAGGGCGGCCCCGGACAGAACGAGATCGACCTGCGCGCGGCCGACGCACTGACCACCGCGGACAACATCATGACGTTCCGCACGGTGATCAAGGAGGTGGCCTCGCTCAACGACCACTACGCCACCTTCATGCCCAAGCCCTTCTCCGAGCACCCGGGCTCTGGCATGCACACCCACTTCTCCCTCTTCGAGGGCGACTCCAACGCGTTCTACGACCCCTCGGACGAGTACCGGCTCTCCACCACGGCGCGGCAGTTCATCGCCGGCCTGCTGCACCACTCGGTGGAGATCACCGCGGTGACCCACCAGTTCGTGAACTCCTACAAGCGCCTGTGGGGCGGCGGCGAGGCGCCCGCCTACGTGTCCTGGGGCCACAACAACCGATCCGCCCTCGTGCGCGTGCCGCTCTACAAGCCGGACAAGGCGGGCTCTGCCCGCATCGAGTACCGCGGCCTGGACGCCGGGGTGAACCCCTACCTCGCCTACGCCCTGCTGCTGGCCGCCGGCCTCAAGGGCATCGAGGAGGGCTACGAGCTGCCCGAGGCCGCCGCCGAGGACATCTCGGCGCTGACCACCATGGAACGTCGCGCCCTCGGCCACCAGCCGCTGCCGGGCACCCTGCACGACGCCCTGCGCATCATGGAGGACTCCGAGTTCGTGGCCGAAGTCCTCGGCGAGCACGTCTTCGAGACCCTGCTGCGGAACAAGGCCCAGGAGTGGGACGACTACCGGGTCCAGGTCACCGAGTACGAGATCAAGCGCTACCTCAGCGGCCTCTGAGCGGAGGGAGACGCCGATGACCTCGCTGCCCGGGGCCGACGCCGAGTCCCTCCAGCGCCGCGCCCTGACGGCCGCCGGATTCACGGACCTGGACCGTGCCCGCTCCCTCATGGGCCAGAGGGAATTCGAGGGCGTGGACCTCGAGGCCCTCGTGGCCGCACTGTCCCACGCCCCGGACCCGGAACAGGCGCTGCTGCTCTGGCTGCGCCTGATCGAGCGTGAGCCCGACGCGAAGGGGATCGTGGCGGACGAGGAGCAGGCAGCGCGGCTGGCCCGCCTGCTGGGCGCGTCCGAGGCCCTCGGCGAGTTCCTCATCCGGCGCCCGGAGCACCTGGACCTCGTCTCCGATCCCCAGCGGGCCGCCGCCACCGCTCCCGCCCTGACCCAGCGCGACCCGGCCGCGACCGGCCAGGACTGGCAGGACGAGTCCGCAGCCCTGCGTCGCCTGCTGCTCGAGTCGGTCGGCGCAGACCCGGAGGCCGAGCGACCCGTGGCCGGCCGGACCGATGCGGAGGCCGCCGTGGCCCTGCGTCGGGCCTACCGCCGGCAGATCACCGCGATCGCCCTGCAGGACCTCGGCTCGGCCGACCCCACCCTGATCGAACCGTCCGTCTCCGCCTGGCTGGCCGACCTGGCCGGTGCCGCGATCGACGCCGCGCTCGCCGTGGCCCGGGCCGCCGCCGTCGAACGTCACGGCGAGGCCGCCGCGACCCTCGACCTCGCCGTGATCGGCATGGGCAAGTGCGGCGCCCGCGAGCTCAACTACATCTCCGACGTGGACGTGGTCTTCGTCCACGCCGCCGGCGAGGGCCAGGACGAGACGACGGCCGCCGTGGTGGCTGCCGAGATGGCCGGCGGCATCGGCAAGGTCGTCTACGGCGCCGCCCCCGAGCCGAACCTCTGGGAGGTGGACGCCAACCTGCGGCCCGAGGGCAGGGACGGGGCGCTGTCCCGCACGGTGGACTCCCACGCGCAGTACTACCGGCGGTGGGCCCACGGCTGGGAGTTCCAGGCGCTGCTCAAGGCCCGCCCGATCGCCGGCTCCACCGCCCTCGGCGCGGAGTACATGGACCGCATGTGGCCGCTGGTGTGGAAGTCCTCCGCCCAGGAGGGCTTCGTGGAGAGCGTGCAGAAGATGCGCGGCCGGGTCATGGACACCATCGCCCACGCGGACCGGGACCGGGAGATCAAGCTCGGCAGCGGAGGTCTGCGGGACGTGGAGTTCACGGCGCAGCTGCTGCAGCTCGTCCACGGGCGTGCGGACGAGACCGTGCGCGTCCGCTCCACACTCGAGGCCATCGACCGGCTGTGCGAGGCCTCCTACATCTCCACCCGTGACGCCGAGGCGTTCGCCGCCCGCTACCGCTGGCTGCGCACCCTCGAGCACCGCATCCAGCTCGTCCACCTGCGGCGCACGCACCTGATGCCCACGAAGGAGGAGGCGCTGCGCGTGGTCGCCCGCTCCATGCAGGCGCAGGGCGAGCAGCGCCATGCCGGCGGCGAGGAGCTCTCCGAGACCTTCCGCACCGTGCGCCGTGAGGTCCGTCAGCTGCACGAGCGGATCTTCTACCGGCCGCTGCTGTCCACCACGGCGGCCCTGTCCGACGACGAGGTCAAGCTCACCGCCGAGGCGGTCCAGGAGCGCCTGGCCGCCCTGGGCTACCGCGACCCGAAGGGAGCCCTGGGGCACATCGAGTCCCTCACCCGGGGCTTGTCCCGCCGCGCCGCGATGCAGCGCCAGCTGCTGCCGGTCATGCTCGGCTGGTTCGCGGACGGACCGGACCCGGACGGCGGTCTGCTCGCCTTCCGTCGGCTCTCCGAGTCCCTCGGGGCGAGCTCCTGGTTCCTGCGCATGCTCCGCGATTCCAACGCGGCCGCCCAGCGCCTGTGCGGCGTGCTCTCCAGCTCCCGGTTCATCGGTGACCTGCTGGAGCACTCCCCGGAGTCGACCGCCTGGCTCGGCGACGACCGCCAGCTCGAGCCGATGGAGCCGGAGGCCCTGTGGAAGCAGGCCCGCGCCGTCCTGTCCCGCCGAGACCGGTCCGAGGAGCCGGCCAAGGTGGTCCGCCATGTGCGACACGCCCGCCGCCGCGAGATCCTCCGCGTCGCCCTGGCCGACGCCTCCGGTCATATCGACCTCGAGCAGACCGTCAGGGCGCTCTCCGACGTGGACCACGTGGCCGTGCTCGGAGCCCTGCACGTGTGCCTGGCCGCGGTCGAGCAGGAGGAGGAGCTGCTCACCGACGTCGCCGTCGTGGCGATGGGCCGTCAGGGCGGCCGCGAGATCACCTACGGCTCGGACCTGGACGCCATGTTCGTCCACCGCCCGCGCGAGGGCGCGGACCCGGAGGCGGCCCAGCACCAGGCCGTGGCGATCGCCAAGCAGCTCACCGCCCTGCTCAAGCAGCCGGCGAAGCCCGCCCTGCCGGGGGAACCCGCCCTCGTGGTGGACGCGGACCTGCGCCCGGAGGGACGTCAGGGACCACTCGTGCGCTCGATGGACTCGTACCGCGAGTACTACCAGCGCTGGGCAGAGGTGTGGGAGCGCCAGGCGCTGCTGCGTGCCCGTCCCCTCGCCGGCGAGTCCTCGCTGCTCGAGGAGATCGGGGACTGGGCGGACTCCGTCCGCTACAGCGGCGGACTCTCCGCCGGGGACCTGCGGGAGATCCGGCGCATCAAGGCCCGCGTGGAGTCCGAGCGGCTGCCGCGCGGCGTGCAGCCCTCCCGCCATGTGAAGCTCGGCCCCGGCGGCCTCTCGGACGTCGAGTGGCTCGTGCAGACCCTGCAGCTGCGCCATGCCGGCGAACACTCCTCGCTGCGCACCACGTCCACCCTTCCGGCGCTGCGCGCGCTGGTGTCCCTGGACCTGCTCCCGGCCGCGGACGCCGAGGCCCTCGAGAAGGCGTGGCTGCTGTGCAGCCGCATCCGTGCAGCCGGCTACCTCTGGTCCGGCAAGGCCTCGGACGTGCTGCCCTCCCACACCCGGGACGTGGCCGCGCTCGCCCGCTGGTGCGCCGGACCCGGGCACCACGCCGGCGACGTCGAGGAGCACGTCAAGCGCACCATGCGCCATGCCCGCCAGGTGTTCGAGAAGCACTTCTACGGGCTCTGACCCCATGCCGGTGGCCGGCCTGCGCCGGAGACTCCCTCGGAGGGACGGCCGCGTGCCACCGGTCCGTCAGCCGCGCACCACGTGCTCGCCGAGCAGCTCGACCGTGCGCCGGCGCACCGTCAGGCTCGGGGCCATGGCGGTCACCATCACCTCGTCCGCGCCGCTCTGTGCCGCGAAGTCGCGGACGTGGGTGGCGGCCTGCTCGCCGGTGCCCACGGCGGTGTGCCGCACCATGCGGATCACCTGCGCGGCGGCGGGCGAGTCCATGAGCAGGTCGAGCTCCTGGTCGGTGTAGTCCCGTCCGCGGCCGACCAGCATCTGCACACGCAGGCGCAGCGCGTGCTCGTACTCGGCACGGGCCTGCTCCTCGGTGTCCGCGGCCACCACGTTCATCGCCGCCATGAAGTGGGGCTCGGCCAGCTGCTCGGACGGCTGGAAGGTCTCGCGGTAGATCCGCGCGGCGTGCTCGAGCATGTCCGGGGCGAAGTGGCTGGCGAAGGCGTAGGGCAGGCCGAGGCGGGCGGCCAGCTGTGCGCCGAAGGCGGAGGAGCCGAGGATGTGCAGCGGCACGTCCGTCCCCTTGCCGGGGTACGCGTCCACGCCGTGCAGGCGGGACTCACCGCGCAGGTAGCCCTGAAGTTCCAGGACGTCCTGGGGGAAGTCCTCGGCGGCGTCGGGGGAGCGGCGCAGGGCCTGCAGGGTGCGCTGGTCGGTGCCCGGGGCACGGCCCAGTCCGAGGTCGATGCGTCCCGGATGGAGCTCGGCGAGCGTGCCGAACTGCTCGGCGATCACCAGCGGGGAGTGGTTGGGCAGCATGACGCCGCCGGAGCCCAGCCGGATGGTGGAGGTCTGCGTGGCCACGTGGGCCAGGAGCACGGCGGTGGCGGAGGAGGCGATGCCCGGCATGTTGTGGTGCTCGGCGAACCACACGCGCGTGAAGCCCTGCTCCTCGGCGGCCTGCGTGAGCTGCACGGACTCGGACAGGGCCTCGGCCACCGTCCGTCCCGGCTTCACGGTGGCCAGGTCGAGCATCGAGATCGGCAGCGCGGTCATGGTGGTCCTCCGGTGGGCAGACGACGGTGGGTCGTCAGTGCCAGCGCCCGGGCCGTCGTCGTTATTCCGCGCCGCCGGCGCGTGCCGGCCACCACGACGACGGCCCCGCACCCTCCGGAGGGAGGCTGCGGGGCCGCGCGGACTCCTAGCGGACTACGCCCGAGGAATCCCTGCTATGACGTCAGCAGGAGTAGTACAGCTCGAACTCGTAGGGGTTCGGGCGGGCGGCGAGCGGGGCGATCTCGGTCTCGCGCTTGTAGTCGATCCAGGCCTGGATGAGGTCCTCGGTGAAGACGTCGCCGGCGAGCAGGAACTCGTGGTCCTCCTCGAGGGCGCTCAGCGCCTCCTCCAGCGAGGAGGGGGCCTTCTGGATGTCCTTGGCCTCCTCCGGCGGGAGCTCGTAGAGGTCCTTGTCGATCGGCTCGGCCGGCTCGATGCGGTTGCGGATGCCGTCCAGACCCGCCATCAGCTGGGCCGCGAAGGCCAGGTACGGGTTGCCGGAGGCGTCCGGGGCGCGGAACTCGATGCGCTTGGCCTTCGGGTTCGAGCCGGTGATCGGGATGCGGATGCCGGCGGAGCGGTTGCCCTGGGAGTAGACCATCGAGACCGGCGCCTCGAAGCCCGGGATGAGGCGGCGGTAGGAGTTCACGGTCGGGTTGGTGAACGCCAGGACGGCGGAGGCGTGCTTGAGCAGGCCGCCGATGTACCAGCGGGCCGTGTCCGAGAGGTTGGCATAGCCCTTCTCGTCGTAGAACAGCGGCTCGCCGTCGGTCCACAGGGACTGGTGGCAGTGCATGCCGGAGCCGCCGTCGTCGAACACCGGCTTCGGCATGAAGGTGACGGTCTTGCCGAACTGCTCCGCCACGTTCTTGATGACGTACTTGAACTTCTGCAGGTCGTCCGCCGAGTGCGTGAGGGTGTTGAACCGGTAGTTGATCTCGGCCTGGCCGGGCGCGCCCACCTCGTGGTGCGAGCGCTCCACCTCGAGGCCGACCTTGCCGAGGACGGCGCACATCTCGTCGCGCAGGTCCGCCTGCTTGTCGATGGGGGAGACGGGGAAGTAGCCGCCGCCCTGACGGATCTTGTTGCCCAGGTTGCCGCCGGCCTCCTCGCGGGCGGTGTTCCACCAGGCCTCGTCCGAGTCCACGGCGTAGAAGGCGTGGTTGGGGCGGGAGGAGTAGCGCACGTCCTCGAACACGTAGAACTCGGCCTCGGGGGCGAAGAACGCGGTGTCTGCGATCCCGGAGGCGGTCAGGTACTCCTCGGCACGCTGGGCGACACCGCGCGGATCGCGGTGGTACGGCTCGCCGGTGCGCGGGTTCACGATCGAGAAGTTCATCGCCAGGGTCTTGCGTCTGCGGAACGGGTCCACGTAGGCGGTGGCGATGTCCGGGATCAGCTGCATGTCAGACTCGGCGATGCCGGCGAAGCCGCGGATGGAGGAGCCGTCGAAGAGCTGGCCGTCGCGGAAGAAGTCCTCGTCCACGGTCGTGGCCGGCACGTTGAAGTGCTGCTGGACGCCCGGCAGGTCGGTGAAGCGGATGTCCACGAACTCGACGCCCTCCTCCTTGATGAACGTGAGGACTTCCTCGACAGAGCTGAACATTGTTCTCGCCTGGCCTTCCTTGTGCGGCAGTGGGGGGCGTCCGCGGCAGGACTTCTTCCTCCGTGGAGCTTCCTTCACACTACGTGAGCGGCGTGACGCGGTCATGCCGCGGGTGTTTCCGGCGTGTAACGCGCTGCCGGCGGACCCCGACTACGCTGGTGGGGTGGCCAGAGACGAGAAGACCCCGCGGCAGCAGCGACCCCAGGGCGGCCGGAGCGAGCCGCTGATCACCCGCCGGGAGATGGCCGGCTGGGTGGACGGGCCCGGCGGCAACATCCATGCCGGCCGGTGGCCCGGCGACCGGCTCGGCCTGCCGGAGTCCGGGCCGAGCTCGTTGGCTCGCCCCCTGCGCCGGATCGGCGCGCTCTGCATCGACTGGGCCATCGCCCTGGTGATCTCCAACGTCTTCTTCGGCGGCAACGCCCTGGCCACCCTCATCGCCCTGGCCGTCATGCACGTACTCGGCCTGTCCCTGCTCGCCACCACGGTGGGCAAGGCCCTCGTCCGCATCCAGGTGGTGCCCCTGGGCGGCGGCTCCACCGCGCCCGTGCACAGGATCCTGCTGCGCACCGTCCTGCTGTGCCTGGTGCTGCCGCTGATGATCGTGGACCCGGACGGCCGCAGCCTCCACGACAAGGCCGCCGGCACCGTGGAGCTCGTCATGTGAGACCGAGGCGCCTGCGTGCGGGGCCTTCGGCGCCGGGCGCCGGACGGTGTCGCGGGCGGGACAACGACGACGGACCGTCACCTCGCGAGGTGACGGTCCGTCATCGTCTGGTCCGCGGTGCGGGAAGCGGGCCGGTCAGCGTCCGCGCATGCTCCGGCGGTCCGGGCGGGCCTTCATGGGGTCGACGCCCTTCGGGATCGGGAGCTTGGCGGAGCCGATGGCGGACAGGCGCTTGTCCACCGCGTTGACCTCGTGCTTGGTCAGCTTCTTCTCCATGGCCTTGAGGGTCTTGACGACCTTGTGCAGCGGGACCTGCCCCTCGCCATGACCGGTCTCCACGACGCGCACCGGCACGTTCGGCAGGAAGCGCTTCATGGCGCGCTCCTCCTTGTTCACGAGCTTCGCGATGCGGTTGGACGGGCCCTCGGTCACCAGGACGACGCCCGGGCGGCCGATCGCACGGTAGACGACGTCCTGGGTGCGCGGGTTCACGGCGACCGGCTCCTGGGAGACGATCCAGCCGCGCTTCAGCGTGGACAGGGCGGCGCCGGAGGCACCCGGGCGGCCGTCGATCTGGGCGAACATCGCGCGTTCGGCGAAGCGGTTCATCACGATGATCGCCGCCAGGACGCCGAACGGGATGGAGATCAGCAGCCAGGTGATCCAGTTGTGCAGCAGCAGGCCGATGAGCAGTCCGACCAGCAGGGTCGCCACGAAGGCGAGCACCATCCACAGCACCAGCTTCGGGTAGTGCTGGCGGGTCATGCTGAAGACCTGCTTCAGCTGCGTGATGATGCCGGGCTTGCGGCTGCGCTCGGCGCGCTTGGCCGCGCGGTCGGACTTCTTGTCTGCCTTCATCTGGCGACGGCGGTCGCGCTGCATCGCCTTGACCTCCTTGAGGGAGGGCGACGGCGAGCCGGGCTGAGAGGATGCGGAGTTCTTGGCCATAGCCTTTCCAGTCTACCTGCGCTGATCAGCCCATCCGGGCGACGACGGCGGCGGCCTCCTGGCGCGCCGTGGACTCGCCGGCCAGCTGGGACAGGTGCTCCGGGAGGGTCCGGCCGAGCTTCTCCAGCGCCGAGGCGTAGAGCTTGCCGGCACGGTAGGAGGAGCGCACCAGCGGCCCGGCCATGACGCCGGCGAAGCCGATCTCCTCGGCGCGCTTGGACCAGTCCACGAACTCCTGCGGCTTCACCCAGCGGTCGATCGGGTGGTGCAGCTTCGACGGACGCACGTACTGGGTGATGGTGATGATGTCGCAGCCGGCCTCGTGCAAGTCCACGAGGGCCTGGTCGATCTCGTGGTCCTCCTCGCCCATGCCGAGGATGAGGTTCGACTTGGTGACGAGCTCGTCCTCCTTGGCCATGGACAGGACCTTGAGGGACTTCTCGTAGGTGAAGGCCGGGCGGATCTTGCGGAAGATGCGCGGCACGGTCTCCAGGTTGTGGGCGAACACCTCCGGGCGGGCGTCGAACACCTGCTGGACGAGTTCCGGCACGGCCCCGAAGTCCGGCGGCAGGATCTCCAGGCCGGTGTTCGGGTTCAGCTCGTGGACCTTGCGGATGGTCTCCGCGTACAGCCAGGCCGCGCCGTCCTTCTGGTCGTCTCGGGCCACGCCGGTGACGGTGGCGTAGCGCAGGCCCATCTCGCGGATGTTCTCGGCGACCTTCTGCGGCTCCTCCATGTCCAGCGGACGCGGCTTGCCGGTGGCGATGTCGCAGAAGTCGCAGCGGCGCGTGCAGATGTCGCCGCCGATGAGGAAGGTGGCCTCGCGGTCCTCCCAGCACTCGTAGATGTTGGGGCAGCCCGCCTCCTCGCAGACGGTGTGCAGGCCCGAGCGCTTCACCTTGTTCTTCAGACCGATGTACTCCGGGCCCATGTGGACTTTGGCCTTGATCCACTCCGGTTTGCGCTCGACCGGGACCTCGGCGTTGCGCGCCTCGACGCGGAGCAGGCGGCGGCCTTCGGGTGCGGGGCTCATGCGGGGTGTCCTTCCGGGTCGGCGGTGGAGATGTACTGCGGGGCGAGCTCGGCGAGGTGGCGTTCGAGCACAGGACGGACGTCGGCCGGGGTGACCGTGCGTCCGATCTCCGCGGAGAGGGTGGTGGTGGAGGCGTCGGCGATGCCGCACGCGATGATCGTGGAGAACGGCTCCAGCGAGTTGGAGCAGTTCAGGGCCCATCCGTGCATCGAGACGCCCTCGTGGATGGACAGGCCGATGGCGCCGAGCTTGCGGTCGGGGCGCTGGGCGCCGTCCGGGGCCCGGTCTGCCAGGCACCAGATGCCGGCACGGCCGTCCACGCGGACGGCGGTGACCCCGTACTCGGCCGCGGTGCGGATGAGCAGCTCCTCGATGAACCAGACGAAGTCCTTCACGTGGGCGCGGTCCCGCAGCCGGACGATCGGGTAGCCCACGAGCTGGCCCGGTCCGTGCCAGGTGATCTTCCCGCCGCGGTCCACGTCGATCACTTCGGCGCCGTCCCTGGGGCGCTCGGCGTCCTCGGTGCGGCGGCCGGCCGTGTAGACGGGGGAGTGCTCGAGCAGGAGGATCTGTCCCTCGGACGCGCCGGAGACGACCTGAGCGTGCAGCGATCGCTGCAGGTCCCACGCCTCGCGGTAGTCGACGAAGTCGGGATCGAAGCCGAGGACGCGCACCGGGGGCACAGAGAGCTCAGACATGCCCGCCACTCTATCGGTTCAGGCAGGGTGTGGATAACTTCAGAGGGGCACGGCGTGGTGCGTCCAGAATGGCCGTGGCGGGACCGCACCGGTCACGCCGAGCCGGACGCGAGGGAGCTCAAAGATGCAGGCTTCGCAGGAGAGCGGGGACACGCCCCGGGGAGGCCCCGGGGCAGAGGGAGGCGGCGAGCGTGGGCGGGAGCACGCGCCGCAGGAGACGGAGCCGCCGGGCAGGCCCCGGGTGCCCGGGTGGACCGTGGGGCGCCGGCTGGGCGCCGGCGCCGACGCGGAGGTCTGGGAGGTCCGCGGGCCGGGCGGGGAGCAGGCGGCGCTCAAGGTGCCGCTGCCCGGCGGGGCGGAGGGCCTGGCCCAGGAGGCGGCCGCGCTGCGGCACCACCGCCACCGCCACCTCGTGGCGCCGCTCGGTGAGGTCGAGACCGACCGCGGCACCGGTCTGCTCACCGAGCTGCTGGCAGGTGGGAGCCTGGCCGCGCTCGTGCGTGCCGGCGGTCCGCTCCCGGTGGCCCGGATGCGGACGGCCGTGGTGCCGATCGCCCAAGCCCTGCAGTCCCTGCATGAGGAGGGCATCGTGCACGGGGACGTCTCCCCGGCCAACATCCTGTTCGACGTCGACGGCCGGCCTGCCCTGTCCGACCTGGGTGCCTCGCGGCTGCTGGGCGGGCAGGACCGTGCAGGCGGCACCCCCGGGTTCGCCGCGCCGGAGACAGTGGATGGGGCGCACGGGGACGGGGCCCCAGGCGCCGCGGCGGATGTGTTCGCCCTCGGCGCCGTCGCCTGGTTCTGCCTCACCGGGCGGGCGCCGGCCGGGTTCGACGACCGGGCGCCGCTGCCGGTGCTGGTCCCGGACGCCGGAGCAGAGCTCGCCGACCTGCTGGACGCCTGCCTCGACCCCGTGCCCGAACACAGGCCGAGCGCGGAGGAGTTCGCCCATGCGCTGTATGCCACGGGGGAGTGCGAGCCCGTCCTCCTGCACGCATCGGCCTCCCCGGAGGTGGCGCTCGTCCTGCCGACGGTGCGGCCGGCGCCCACGGCACCGGGACGCTCGGGGCGCGCTCGACCGAGCCGGAGGCGGGGCCGGATGCTGCCGGCCGCCGGAGGACTCGCGGCGGCCGCTGCAGCCATGACGACAGCGCTGATGCTCTTCGCACCGGCTGACACGCACGACTTGCGGGAGCAGGGCGGGACAGAGCCGACACGGCCGAGGCAGGCCGCCGCAGCTACGGATTCGACAGCAACGGCTGATCCGCGCCAAAGACCGTCCGGAGGACAGGGTGATGCCCCGCCGTCCGGAGGACAGGGCGACGCCCCGCCGTCCGGAGCGGGGCCGGACACTGCTGCCTCGCAGACGGCCGGAACCGACGGTCGCAGGCCGGAGGCGGACCCCGCGCTTCCCGACGCGCACGTGCTCGAACGGGTGGCCACAGAGCGTGCGAGGGCCCTCGCCCACGCCGACGCCGCCGCCGTGGCGGCCTACGCGGTCCCCGACTCGGACGCGGGCATGGCGGACCGCACGGTGATCGAACGCCTCCGGGCAGAAGACACGCGGTTCGACGGCCTGGAGCTGTCCGTGACACCGGACGGTGAGGCTGACGCTGGATCGGGGCAGCGGCCGACCGTGGCGGCCGTCCCCGTGGTGCTGGAGACCTCGGCTCACCGGCTCGTGGACGGCAACGGCGAGGTGCTCACCGCGGAGGTCGCGCGACGTGACGCCGCGACCCTTGTGATGGAGCGGACGGAGGACGGCTGGAAGGTGAGCGAGGTGCGCCCGAGGTGAGCGGCCGTCGTCGTGACGACGGCGCAGCCGGAGGGGGCGGACCGCCGGGGAGGGCGTGGGCCGCCGGTTCCCCGGACACGGAGAAGGGGCCGGCCCGGCGAGCGATGCTCACCGGGCCGACCCCTGCTGCTGACGGCGTGTGCCGCCGACGATCAGATGAAGACCGCCACCAGGATGTTGATCAGCGCCATGCCGCCGACGGCGTGGGCGAGGCCCGTGCCGACCGACTCACCGGAATTGATCTTGCGGCGTCCGATCAGGGCCGCCACGAAGACGATCACTCCGACGAGCAGCTTGATGCCGAGCTTCATGTGGTTCGCATCTCCCACGATCGAGACGATCGCGGCCAGAGCGATGCCGGAGACCAGCATGCCGATCGCACCCCACCACTGCGAGGTGGTGACGGTCGGACGCTTGAAGTTGGCGAACCAGCCTCCCAGCACCGCTGCCACCGAGATGAAGTGGAGGGCGAGGAAGATCAGGCGGAGGACGTCGGTGAAGTCCATGGTGTGCGGGGGATTCCTTTCGTCAGAGACCCAGCTCGTGACCGAACTCGCCCGCCTCGAGACGCTGGCGCAGCGTCATCAGGAAGCGGCCGGCGTCCGCGCCGTCCACCAGACGGTGGTCGTAGGTCAGGGACAGGTACATCATGTGGCGGATGCCGATCGAGTCGTTGCCGTCGGCGTCGGTGACCACCATCGGACGCTTCACGATCGCACCGGTGCCGAGGATGGCCACCTGCGGCTGGTTGATGATCGGGGTGTCGAACAGGGCACCGACCGAGCCGATGTTGGTGATCGAGAAGGTGCCGCCGGACAGCTCGTCCGCACCGATCTTGTTGGTGCGGGCACGGTCCGCCACATCGGCGATCTTCTGAGCGAGGCCCGAGAGGTTCAGCGAGCCGGCGTCCTTGATCACCGGGACGAGCAGGCCCCTGTCGGTGTCGACGGCGATCGCCAGGTCCTCGGAGGCGTGGTAGGTGATCTCCTTGTTGTCCTCGGAGAACGAGGCGTTCAGCTTCGGGTGCTGCTTCAGCGCCTCGGCCACGGCCTGGGCGATGAATGGCAGGTAGGTCAGCTTCACGCCGTTGCGCTCCTGGAAGGAGGCCTTGGCCTGGGCGCGCAGGTTCACGATGCGGGTCAGGTCGACCTCGTGCACCTGGGTCAGCTGCGTGGACAGGTCCAGAGACTCGCGCATGCGCTGGGCGATGACCTGGCGGATGCGCGGGGCCTTCTCCGTGTTGCCGCGGACCGACGGGTCCACGGAGGACCCGACCGGAGCGGCCGGAGCGGAGGCGGCGGCAGCCGGGGCCTGGGCCTGGGCGGCCTTCTTCTCGGTGCCGGAGGCAGCCTCGCCCGCGGCCAGGGAGGCGGCGAGCACGTCCTGCTTGCGGATGCGACCGCCCACACCGGTGCCGCGAACGGTGGACAGGTCCACGTTGTGCTGCTTGGCCAGGCGACGCACCAGCGGAGTGACGTAGCCCTGGCCCGGCTCGGTGGCCGTCGGGGTGTCGGCGCCCTGACGTTCGCGGTCGGCGCGCTTGGAGGCCTCCTCGGACGGAGAGGTCTCCTCGGGCTTGGCGCCGTCCTCGTCCTGGTCGGCGTCCTCGTCCGCGGCCTCCTCGACCGCCTCCTCGGTCTTCTCGGGAGCTTCGGCCTGTGTGGCCTTCTCCTCGATCTCCTCGGCCGAGGCGTCGGACTCGTCCTCCGTCACCGCGTCATCGGTGGAGCCGCCGTCGGAGTCGGAGGAGCCGGAGCCGTCGCCGACGAGGGCTAGGACGGCGCCGACCTCGACGGTCTCGTCCTCCTCGGCCTTGATCTCGACGAGCTTGCCGGCGACCGGGGACGGGATCTCGGTGTCGACCTTGTCGGTGGAGACCTCGAGCAGCGGCTCGTCGACCTCGACCTCGTCACCGACCTCCTTGAGCCAGCGGCTGATGGTGCCCTCGGTGACGGACTCGCCCAGGGCCGGGAGAGTGACCTCGGTGGTCTCGCCGGAGGAGGAGCCCTTGTCGGCCTTGACCTCCTCCTTCTCCTCGGAGTCGTCGGAGTCGTCCGACTCGTCGGCGGCCGCGGCCTCGGAGGCGTCCTCCTCGGCCTCGGCGTCGTCGTCGGAGTCGTCGGACGCGCCGCCGCCCTCGCCGTCGCCGATGGTGGCGAGCGGGGCGCCGACCTCCACGGTGTCGTCCTCCTCGACGAGGATCTCCTCGAGGACGCCGGCGACCGGGGACGGGATCTCGGTGTCGACCTTGTCGGTGGACACCTCCACGAGCGGCTCGTCGACGGCGACCTCGTCACCGACCTCCTTGAGCCAGCGGGACACGGTGCCCTCGGTCACGGATTCGCCGAGTGCGGGAAGGTTCACGGTTTCGGACATGTGGCCGATTCTCCTCACGGACGGACGACCGTCGTCGCAGTCGTCGGGTGGTCTGTCCGGCCCGCGGGGACGCGGGTCGGGATGTCTGGGTGGATGGGGTCAGCCGTGCAGCGGGTGGCCGAACAGGGCCATGGCGGCCTCGCCCAGCGACTCGTTCTGGGTCGGGTGGGCGTGGACGAAGGCCGCCACGTCCTCCGGGTAGGCCTCCCAGTTCACGATGAGCTGCGCCTCGCCGATCTGCTCGGAGATGCGCTTGCCGATGCCGTGCACGCCGACGATCGGGCCGTTCTTCTGGCGGACCATCTTGATGATGCCGCCGGTGCCGAGGATGGAGGACTTGCCGTTGCCGGCCAGGTTGTACTCGGTGATCTCGACGTTGTCCTTGCCGTACTTCTCCTCGGCCTTCGGCTGGGTGAGGCCGACGGACATGATCTCCGGCTCGGTGAAGGTGACCTTCGGGATGTTGACGTCCTCGACGACCATGGGGTTGTTGCCGGCGATCTCCTCGGCGACGAAGATGCCCTGCTGGTAGCCGCGGTGGGCGAGCTGCAGGCCCGGGACGATGTCGCCGACGGCGTAGATGTTGCCGACGCCGGTGTGGAGGCGCTCGTCGGTCAGGACGAACCCGCGGTCCATCTTGATGCCCTGATCCTCGTAGCCCATGCCCTCGGTGTTCGGACCGCGGCCCACGGCGACGAGGCAGACCTCGGCGGTGAACTCCTTGCCGTCGGCGAGGGTCACCTTGACGCCGTCCTCGGTCTCCTCGACCTTGTCGAAGAAGGTGCCGAGGTTGGTCTTGATGCCCTTCTTCTTGAACTCGCGCTCGAGGACCTTGATGATGGCCGGGTCCTCGTTCGGGACGAGGTGCTCGAGGCCCTCGATGACGGTGACCTCGACGCCGAAGGAGTTCCACAGGGAGGCGAACTCGGAGCCGATGACGCCGCCGCCCAGGACGATGGCGGACTTCGGGGTGTAGTCGAGCTCCAGGGCCTCGGTGGAGGTCATGATCTTCTTGGAGATTGGCAGGCCCATGGTCTTGGAGACGGAGCCGGAGGCCAGGACGATGTTCTCGCCCTTGTAGCGGGTGCCGTCGACCTCGATCTCGTTCTCGGAGACGAGCTTGCCCTCGCCCTCGATGACCTGGATCTTGCGCATCTTCATCAGGCCGGACAGGCCCTTGTGCTTGCCGGCGACGATGCCGTCCTTGTAGTCGCGGACGGCGGACATGTCGACCGACTCGAGGGTGGCCTTGACGCCGAACTTCTCGGCGTGGCGGGTCTCATCGGCGACCTCCGCGGCGTGCAGGTACGCCTTGGTGGGGATGCAGCCCGTGTGGAGGCAGGTGCCGCCGAGCTTGGCCTTCTCGACGAGACCGACGGTCTTGCCGTACTGGACGGAACGCAGCGCGGCTGCGTAGCCGGCGGAACCACCGCCGAGGACGAGGACGTCGAATTCCTGAGCGGATGCCTTGTCGGCCACGATGGAGCTCCTTGGGTGCTGGATCGATCGCTGATTGCTGTCCGGATGCCGACCGACCCGCGGCGACGCCCGTGGTGTCGGCGCCGCCGCAGGTCCGGTGCGGACGGTCGTGTCTACCTTACCCGGCGCGGCCCGCGATGAAACCAATCAGGGTGCGGACCATCGTGCCGGTGGCGTCCTTCGGGGTGTAGCCGTACGGGGCGGACTCGTTGAACGAGGGGCCGGCGATGTCCAGGTGTGCCCACGGGGTGGGGGACTCGGCGCGCTCGGACTCGTCGCGGGAGGCGTCCACGAAGTCACGCAGGAATGCGGCGGCGGACATCATGCCGCCGAAGCGGTCACCCACGTTGGAGATGTCTGCCACGCGGGAGTCCAGCGAGGCGCGCAGGTTCTCCGGGATCGGCATGGCCCAGGCGGTCTCGCCCACGCGGTCGGCGGTGGCGACGAGCTCGTCACGGATCTCGTCGTCGCCCATGATGCCGGTGGTGCGGGTGCCCAGCGCGATCATCTGGGCGCCGGTGAGGGTCGCGATGTCCATGACGACATCCGGGGTCTCCTCGGTGGCGGCGACGATGGCGTCGGCCATGACCAGGCGGCCCTCGGCGTCGGTGTTCATGACCTCGACGGTCTTGCCGCCGTACATGGTCAGGACGTCGGACGGGCGGATCGCGGTGTCCGAGGGCATGTTCTCGGCGAGGGCGAGCCAGCCGGTGACCTTGACCTTCAGGCCGAGGCGGGCGGCGGCGCGCACGACGGCGAACACGGAGGCCGCGCCGCCCATGTCCGACTTCATGGTGGTCATGGACGTCGCCGGCTTCAGGGAGATGCCCCCGGTGTCGAAGGTGATGCCCTTGCCCACGATGGCGATGTGGGCCGCGGCGTCAGCAGGGGCGTGCTCGATGCGCACGAGGCGCGGCAGGCGCGAGGATCCCTGGCCGACGCCCATGATGCCGCCGAAGCCCTCGGCGAGCAGCTGCTTGTCGTCCCAGACCTTGACGGAGACGCCCGAGCCGGCGAGGTCCTCCTCCACGGTCTTCGCGAAGGTCTCCGGGTAGAGGTGCGACGGCGGGGTGTTGATGAGGTCGCGGGTGGCGCACACGGCGTCGGCGATGTGCCCAGCGCGCTCGAGGACGGCCTCGGCGTCGGCGGCCTCGGTCACGAAGGACAGGGCGGAGACCGGGGCGGAGCGGCGGGCGGCCTCGGCGTCCTTGGCGGACTTGTGGGCGGTGAAGGCGTAGGAGCCCATGCCGGCGCCCTCGGCGACGGCGGCGAGACGCTCGGCCGTGTCGGCCGGCAGGCCCACGGCGACCTTCTCGGTGCCGGCGAGGGCGCGGACCGCGGCGCCGGCGGCGCGGCGCAGGGCCTCCTCGGTCGGCTCGGCGTCCTCCACCGAGCCGACGCCGGTGAGCACGACCAGCTCGACGGGGCAGCCCTCCACGCCCGGCACGCGGACGACCTCGTCCGCCTTGCCCGAGACGCCCAGCGGCTCCAGCAGGGACTGGAGTCTCTCCGCCGCGTCGGCCGGCAGGGGGTTGGCCAGCAGCTCGGCGCCGTCGGCGCCGGTGCCCACGCCGATCACGAGGGCAGCGGCGTCGGTGCCCTCGAGCGTGCAGGTGGTCAGGGTCGGACGATCGGTGGTGATCACGTCGTCGGTCCTCGTTTCCATGTCGATGGTTCTGGTCGCGAGCGCGCTGTGCCGGGCACGGGCGGACCCCGCGGCATGATGCGCGTCACGCCCGATCCTATCGTCGCCTGTTGCGAGCCGTTCGCGGCGGGCGATCGGAGCGGCGCGGCATCGGCGGACGACCCGCATCGTGCGGGGAATGGACCGGCATGCGGCATCGTTGTGGATCGAGGCGGGGCCGACGGCGAGCCGTCTGCGCCGAGATCGAGGAACCGGACCAGGAAGGACCAGGTGAGGCCGCGGCCATGCAGACTCCCGAGACGCTCATGACCCTGCACCCCGGCGTGGAGGTGCCCGAGGGGCTCGACCTTCTGGTCGCCCTCTCCGGGCACATGGACGCCGGACGCGTGGCCCGCCAGCTGCGCGAGGCCGTCCGTGACCGGCTGGAGACCACCCCGGTGGCGGACGTCGACCTGGACGCCGTCTACGACTACCGCGCCCGCCGTCCGCACGTGCGCTTCGAGCGGGACCGCTATCTGGACCTGCAGGTGCCGCGCATCGGCGTGGATCTCGTGAAGGACCTGCTGGGCCATCCGTTCCTCATGCTCTCCGGGCCGGAGCCGGATTTCCGATGGCACGGCTTCGCCGCAGAGGTCCTGGAGCTGGCCGACCGCTGGAGGGTCAACTCGTTCGTCCTCGTCGACTCCGTGCCGATGCCCGTGCCGCACACGCGCCGGGTCGGCGTGACCGCCCATGGCACGCGCACCGACGTCTTGGCGGGCTTGAGCACCTGGTCCGCCGAGGCCGAGATGATGGCCGGGATGCTCCAGCTGCTGGAGACGGCCGCCGAGGAGAAGGGCATCCCGACGGCCGGCTACTCGCTGCACGTGCCGCACTACATCGCCGAGGCGAAGTTCCCCCAGGCGGCGGTCGCGGCCTTCGAGTACGCCGGCGCCGCCATGGGGCTGATGCTCCCCACCGACGAGCTGCGGGACAAGGCACGGGACGTCGAGGCCGAGCTCGAACGGCAGACCGCAGGCTCCGAGGAGATCCAGGCCATGGTGTCCGGTCTTGAACGCACCTTCGACCAGAACGTCGCGGAGCAGGGGCGGTCCCTGCTCGAGACCTCCGAGGGACTCCCCGACGGCGACGAACTCGCCTCGGCCGTGGAGGCGTACCTGCTCGGACGGGAGGGTGGCCCGTCCGCACGCCCCTCCTCTCCTGCACAGGACGACGAGGGCCCGGGCCCGTCCACAGACACGCCGTGACGCAAGGGGTCGCGCTGGCCTGAAACGGCACGGCGGTCCAGCGTGACGGCATGGACACCACACAGCACACCGCCACCGTCCCGCACGCCTCGGCCCGCGACGTCGACGACCTGCTCGGCTACATCGGGCACGTCCTGGGCCGACTGCCCCGCTCCAGCCTCTGCTTCATCACCCTCCGGGGGAAGACCATGCGCGCCGTGGCGCGGGTCGACGTCCCCGTCCCCGCCCCGTCGGCAGAGGGGACGCGGCGACGCTGGGCCGAGGCCGTCGCCCGCGCCGTCCGCTCGGACCGCGACGCCGACGGCTGCCTGCTCGTCGTCCATGAGCCCGGCCTGGACGAGTCCGTGCACCGGCCGCTGGCGCCGGTCCTGCGAGCAGTTCTCCAGCGGGCCGGAGTCCCCGTCGTGGCCGCATGGTGCGTGGAGGACGGGGCCGCCGTCGCCTGGACCGGAGAGGGTGAGGACATCGACGTCGGCCAGGACGACGAGCCGCGCCCGATCGGTTCCCCCGAGCTGAGCGCCGTCTCCCTGTCCTTGATGGCGGCGGAGGGGTCGATCTGGAACTCCGGGCCCGGACGCGCAGATGTGCCCACCCCGGCGGCAC
The DNA here is from genome assembly GCF_900163825.1 of Micrococcus lylae. Taxonomy (NCBI): domain Bacteria; kingdom Bacillati; phylum Actinomycetota; class Actinomycetes; order Micrococcales; family Micrococcaceae; genus Micrococcus; species Micrococcus lylae. The sequence goes on from NZ_FUKP01000025.1 coordinate 20,992, forward strand.
AGCACGTCCCCTGGCCGCTGCCGCCGGACGACGACGAGGCCTCGATCACCGCCTGGCTCGGACTCTGGGCGCGGATCCTGGCCGGGCGGTCGCACATCGGCGTGCTGAACCGCAGGCAGGCTGCGGCCCCGCTGGCGCTGCCCCTGTGGCGGGACCGCCTGCTGGGGATGGCCGCCGTCGGGCATGACCACGACGCGGGGCCCGACGCCTGTCCCGTCGACCTCTTCTTCGCCGACTCGGACGAGGCGCCGCGCTGGGACCTGCTCGACCGTCTCCACGACGAGCTGCGGGCCGCCGTCCCGGACCTGCCCGTCGAGCAGGCGGCCAATGCGCTCGCCGTGGTCGGATGGATCGCCTGGGCCCGAGGGCAGGGGTCACGGGCCGGCGCGCACCTCGAGGAGGCTTGGCGCCTGCGGCCAGGCCACGGCCTGACCTCCCTGCTCCTCCGTCTGGTCGAGGGCGGGCGCATCGCCGGCTGGGCGTCGAACCCGCGGACCGCCTGGCGACCCGCCGGGTGAGGGCCCGGCCGGGCGAGGGGCTGCGTGGCATAATCGGGCCTCACGGCAGGCCGCGGAGCATTTCCGTCCCGAGCGGGAATAGACCGTCAGCAGGCCGTGTTGTGCGCACCGAAGACCCTGGAGTCCGTTGCGGTCGCCGGACACGCCGCAGCGCGGTGTGGCCGTCAGGCCTGGACTTGACAGGGTCACGCGCATGTCGGCTCCCAGCGGTCCTCCACCGGACCGGAGGGGCGACGGTGCGCGCCACTGCAGACACCCGCGGAACGGCCGCGGACCAACCGAAAGGCCACGTGTGACCCCGACGTCGACCACCAGCGGCAAGCAGGACGGTCCGGAGACCACCTCGACCCCCGCCGCGAAGAAGACCACCGCTCGCAAGACCACCGCGGCCAAGAAGTCCGGTACGACGGGCTCGACGACGACCGCTGCGAAGAAGCCTGCGGCGAAGAAGGCCACGAGCACCGGGTCTGCCTCGACCGCGAAGTCCTCTTCGGCGAAGAAGACCTCCACCGCCGCGGCGAAGAAGACGACGTCGACCGCGACCAAGAAGGCCTCCACCGCCAAGACCCCCGCGGCGAAGAAGACCACGGGCACCGGGTCTGCCTCGACCGCGAAGTCCTCTTCGGCGAAGAAGACCTCTACCGCAGCGAAGAAGACCACCGGCACGGCGGCCGCGAAAGCTCCGGCCGCGAAGACCGCATCCCGCAGGCCTGCAACGAAGAAGGCCTCGGCCAAGGCCGCCGCGGAGCTCGAGGACCTCCAGCCGACCGCGCCCGACGCCGTCGAGGAGACCGAGGTCGAAGAGCCCCAGTCCGACGAGTCGGCGGCCAAGGAGCAGGCCGGCGTCAAGGGCGACAAGAAGGGTGAGGACGCCGGTTCCTCCGGCGGCTTCGTGGTGGACAACTCGGAGGACGACGCACCGGTCCAGCAGGTCGTCGTCGCCGGTGCGACCGCTGACCCGGTGAAGGACTACCTGAAGCAGATCGGCAAGGTCGCCCTCCTCAACGCGGAGCAGGAGGTGGACCTCGCGATGCGCATCGAGGCCGGCCTCTACGCCGAGCACAAGATGAAGGAGAACCCGGTCGAGGACTACCGCGAGCGTCGCGACATGCAGCTGATCATCGCGGACGGCCGCCGGGCGAAGAACCACCTGCTCGAGGCGAACCTTCGTCTCGTGGTCTCCCTGGCCAAGCGCTACACCGGCCGCGGCATGCTCTTCCTGGACCTCATCCAGGAGGGCAACCTCGGGCTGATCCGTGCCGTCGAGAAGTTCGACTACACCAAGGGCTTCAAGTTCTCGACCTACGCGACCTGGTGGATCCGTCAGGCCATCACCCGCGCGATGGCGGACCAGGCGCGCACCATCCGCATCCCGGTGCACATGGTGGAGGTCATCAACAAGCTCGCCCGCGTGCAGCGCCAGATGCTCCAGGACCTGGGCCGCGAGCCCACCCCGGAGGAGCTGGCCAAGGAGCTCGACATGACCCCGGAGAAGGTCGTCGAGGTCCAGAAGTACGGCCGCGAGCCGATCTCGCTGCACACTCCGCTCGGTGAGGACGGCGACTCCGAGTTCGGCGACCTCATCGAGGACTCCGAGGCGGTCGTCCCGTCGGATGCCGTGTCCTTCACCCTGCTCCAGGAGCAGCTGCACTCCGTGCTGGACACGCTCTCCGAGCGCGAGGCCGGCGTCGTCGCCATGCGCTTCGGCCTCACCGACGGCCAGCCGAAGACCCTGGACGAGATAGGAAAGGTCTACGGCGTGACGCGGGAGCGCATCCGGCAGATCGAGTCGAAGACCATGTCGAAGCTGCGCCACCCGTCCCGGTCTCAGGTGCTGCGCGACTACTTGGACTGAGTCCCCGTTACCTTCTTCGTGGCTCCTGGATCCGTCAGGATCAAGGAGTGCTGACCG
>NZ_FUKP01000041.1:0-95483 GCF_900163825.1 Micrococcus lylae
ACCCCACCACCCCGACATTCAAAACCAAGGAAATCCTGCCAACTACTTGACGCGGGACAGAGTGATGAGTTCCTGGATGCGGAGATCGAGTGGTGTGCGCGGATGGTGCGGGGCCGGTTGGGGTTGGCGTTGGAGCAGCCGCTGCTGGTCTCGGATCCGCGGGTGGAGTTGCCGCCGGAGTTCTCCGGGTTTGTGACCGGGTGAGTCGGCGGTCGTCCACAGCCGTCGGTTCGCCCTCGTCCCGCGTCCGCTGGCCATGGCAGGGTGGGACGCAGGAGGGGGCTTCCGGTCCGTTGTGGTGACGCGTCACCGCACGCCGCGCCCCGACGTCGTGCACCAGGAGGAGACCGCTCATGAGCCTGACCGTCACCGCGCGTGAACCCGCCGCCGTCCCCCACCGGGACGAGGACCTCGACGGACGCATCGGCACCGCCGGCCTGGCCGGCGCCACCGTGGCCCACGGCCTGCTGCGGTTCCACACCGGGGACTCCGGGGCGGACGCCGAGCGCCTGGTCGCCGCCCACCTCGGGGAGCGCACCGCCCAGGGCATGGTGCCGTTCGCCGTCGACTGGCGGGCCCGTCAGTACTGCCGGTACCGCACCCCGGATGTCGACACCGTGGTCCGGGTCGACCCCGCCGACTTCCGGGCCGGCTCGGTGCTGGACTTCACCCCCTTCATGGACACCGTGCTCACGGACCCCGACGCCGCCGCGGTGCTCGGCATCGAGGCGTTCGAGGCGGCGCGCCGGGCACACGGCGTCACCGACCTGCCCTTCGCCGAGAGCTTCGGCTGCTACACGCCCGCCTTCCTCGGAGGGGACCCGGCCGCCCCCGAGAACGTGCTCACCCTGCCCACCGTGAACTACACGCTGGCCATGGCGGACGTGAAGCAGCAGTGGGACTCCCGCCCGGCCGGCGCCCGCCTCGCCTCCCTCGAGCCCCGGGACGGCCGCATGCGCGTGATCTTCGACCTGGACCAGGACCCCGCCGCCTCCCCGGGCGCCGGCACCCGGGCGGACGCCGTCGTCGTCACCAGCGCCGAGGGGCCGGAGGTCTACAACCACGGCCTCGCCCGCCGCCTGGACGCCGAGGCAGCGGCGCGCGCCGCCGAGAACCTCGCGGGGGCCTTCGGACCGGACGCCGCCGGAACGCCGGTCCTCGTGGACTGGCGCGGCCGGCTCTACGTGCGCACGCAGGCGGACGGCGCCGACGCGATCGTGCGGTACGACCCCGCCACCCTGACCGCCGAGACCGTCGCCGAGGGGGAGGACTTCCTCGAGCGGATCACCACGGACCCCGCCATGCTGGACCTGCTGGAGGAGCACGCGAAGTCCCGTGAGTGCGCGCGGCTGCGGCTGCCCCTGATCCCCGAGGGCTACTCCCTGGTCCCGCCGGCCCCGCCCGCCGTCACCGGGCAGGACCCCGTGGACCCGGACGCCTTCCGCGGCATGGCCACGGACGTCTACTGGTGGCTCGTCCCCCAACTGGTCCGTGCGGCGCGCGAGTTCGACCCGGACCGCCGGCTCCAGGGCTACCTCTTCGCCCCCGGCGGCACGTTCCGCCTGCAGCCCGCCCCCGCCGGGGCGCCCGGCCAGGCGTCGGTGCCCCCGCGGCCCTGGGAGGACACCGCCGGCGCGCCGATCGAGGCGGAGGCGCCCCACCACGTCGCCCTCGCCGAGACTGGTGTGGAGGTGACCGCCCTCGACCCGGCCGAAGGCGTACCCCAGGGCTCGCCCGAGGTGGCCGAGGCCTTCGAGTGGTACGGCCTCGCCGGGCGCGTCCACAACCATGGCCTGTTCCGCTTCCTCGACGCCGACGGCGCCGCCCAGGCCGGCCGCCACCTCGAGACCGCGTTCGGCGAGGCCACCGGCGGCGCGGTGCCCGTGATCGTGGACTGGCTCGGCCGCTACGTCACCTGGGAGGACGACGACGGCCCCGCGCTGGTCTCCTACGACGTCACCCGAGGCGAGCGGGAGCGGCTCAGCGGGTTCGAGCCGGGCATCGAGCAGCTGCTCACCACCGGCGTGGCCCTGGACCTGTTCGACGACGCCGACCGCCGCCGCACGTTCGAGGCGCTCGGCGTGGACCGGCTTCGCCCCGGCACCTGCGTGGGCGTGAAGGTGCCCCCGTTCCTCGGCGGCGCCGAGGAGCCCGAGAACCGTGAGGTGGACAGCCTGGAGGTCCACTGGATGTTCCACGGGCGCGTCTACGCCCAACTGCGGGGGATGCCTGAGGGCACCCAGGTGGCGGGGGTGGACATGGCTGAGGACGGCGCGCCCGTGGTCCGGTTCGTCGACGCAGAGGGGAAGGCCCCCGCGGCGGCCGGCGACGCCGGCGTCTCCGATGCGGATTCCCCCGGTCAGGACCATGACGCGGGCGAGGCGGACGAGCGGCCCGCCGAGAAGCGCGGCCTGTTCCGACGCATGTTCAAGGGCTGAGGGGAGGCGCGCATGACCGAGACTCCTGAGCTTTCGGCAGGCGAGGGGGACCTCGCCGCCGTCCATGCCGCCTGGTGGGAGGCTGCCGCGCGCGGGGACCAGCCCGCCGTGCGGAGCAGGTGCGAGGCCCTCGCCGCCGCGTTCGCCGCCGACCCCGGCGCCGATCGGGCCTGGGCCCAGCTGCCGGCGGCGCAGTGGGCGGCGGAGACCACCGGACTCCCCGGATACGCATCCCTCTACAACGCCGCGTTGCCCGCCAGGCTGGCCACCTCCGTCGCCTCGGCCGGCGGCCCGGACGTCCCGACCGACGTCCCCGGCGCCTGGGCCGCCCGACTGGACCCGGGCGTCACCGCCGAACAGCGTGCCGCCGTGGACGAACACCTCGAGGCCCGGCTCCAGGCGTGGCGGGAGGACCGCGGGATCGACGCGCCGCCGGAGTCCTCCGGACCGGAGACGGCGACCGCCTTCCCGCCCGGATTCATGCCCGCCCTGACGCGCCTGCGCCAGGCCGCGCTCGCCGTGCCACCGCGGGCGTCGTCGTCCGGCGGGGCGGCGGCGGTGGAAGTGGAACCGAGCCCGCCGCGGCCGCTGGGCGAGCTCCTCGACCGGCTGTTCGAGCTCGAGGACCTGGAGTGGCGCAGGCCCGTGACCCAGAAGCAGGTGGACCGGCTCGAGGCGTTCCTGGGCGGGCCGCTGCCCGCCGACTACCGGGCCTTCCTGGACCGGGCCAACGGCTCGATGGACCGCGAGTTCGCCGGCGCCCACGAGGTCGCCGCGGACGCGCGCGAGCTGCTGGAGTACGCCGAGGAGGAGCTCGCCGACGTGGCAGACCCGGCCGCCGAGCGCGCCCGCTTCACCAACGACGACGACTCCGGCCGCGTGGCCCCCGGCGGGTTCGTCCGGGGCTGGCTGCCCATCTACGACCACGGCACGGGCGCGTTCGTGATCCTGGACTGCGCCCCCGGCCCCGCCGGAGAGCGCGGGCAGATCCTCGAGTACGGCGAAGGGGAGACCCGGGTGACGCATCCCGACTTCCGGTCCTGGCTGCAGGACCACGTGGAGGACCTGGAGCCCTGACCGACGCGTGGCGCCCTGCTACTAGGCTGGCCCCATGCGCATCGCACGTTTCGTGGACCAGGCAGAACCGCAGTACGGGCTCGTGGAGGGCCCCGCCGACGCCGGACAGGAGGAGCTGACCGTCACGGCGCTGGCCGGCGACCCGTTCTTCCACGGGATCCAGACCACCGGCACCGTCCACCGGCTGCCCGACGTGCGCTTGGTGGCGCCGATCATCCCGCGCTCGAAGGTCATCGGCGTGGGCCGGAACTGGGCGGAGCACGCTGCGGAGCTCGGCAACGAGGTGCCCGCCAGCCCCCAGTTCTTCTTCAAGCCCAACACCTCCGTGGTGGGCCCGGGCGAGCCGGTGACCCTGCCGTCCTTCTCCGACGAGGTGTCCTACGAGGCCGAGCTGGCCGTGGTAATCGGCACCATCTGCAAGGAGGTGCCGCTCGAGCGGGTCAAGGACGTGGTCTTCGGCTACACGGTGGCCAACGACCTCACCGCCCGCGACGCTCAGCGCACCGACCTGCAGTGGGCCCGCGCCAAGGGCTTCGACGGCGCCTGCCCGCTCGGCCCCTGGATCGAAACCGAGCTTGACGTGGAGGCGCCCGTGCGGATCACCTCCGCCGTCGACGGCGAGCCCGCCCAGGACGGCACCACGGACGACATGGTCTTCTCCGTGGCCGAGCTGGTCTCCGCCGCCTCTGAGGCCTTCACCCTGCTGCCCGGCGACGTGATCCTCACCGGCACCCCCTCCGGCGTGGGCCACGTCCGCGAGGGCCAGCGCGTCGAGGTGGCTGTGGAGGGCATCGGCTCCTTCAGCACGCCCTTCCGGCGCTGACGCGTCGAGACCGGCGACCCACGGGCGGCCGTCCGGTGCGGCGGCCGGTCATGGGGCGACCCAGAGTCCCGCGGCGTCGTCTCCGGTGAGCGTGAGGGACACTTCCGCCGCACCGTCCCAGGGTGCGGTCCCGGACCTCGGGCCGTGCAGCGTGAGGGAGACGTCGACCTTCCGACCGCCCTCCGGGGCACGCAGCAGCACCCGTCGGCGATCCGGAGCCTGCGTCAGGGACAGGCGGAGGACGGACCCGCCGCAGACCAGCTCGACCGTCGGGCCGTCGCCATCGTGTGCCGGGACGGCGGGGAGCTCCAGGACCGCCGCGGCGCCCGTCGCGGCGGTGAGGACGCCGGAGAAACCCAGGCGACGCCCCGCCGCGAGGGTCTTCTCGGACTCGGGAAGGGCGAGCGAGAGACGGTCTGCCCGTGCCCGGGTCCGGCGGTCCACGTCCCGTGCCGTCAGTCGTCCCTTCTCGTCGGACAGGACCATCCCGGAGAACGCCGCCGGCTCCACGGCCGCCGGCCCCCCGACGGCTCCGGTCCCGAGCGCTGCGGCCGCGGCTGCGGACCCGACGGCAGGGTCCCGAGGGCGGGGGCGGATGCCTGCGGCGACGATCCGCCGCGCCACGTGGTCCACGGCGGCACGGGACTGCGCCTCCAGGTCCCGGATGCGCTGCACGCACGTGCTGGGCAACGGTCCGTCCAGGGCCGCACGCAGGGCGTGCTCCAGGGCCGCGGCGTCGGCGTCCAGCGGCAGGCAGGCGGAGGCGCGGTCGGCCTCCCGGAAGTGCCGGCCCACCTTCGGGTCGTAGTCCAGACCGACCGTCGGCGTCCCGCAGCGGTGCGCGAGCAGACAGGCGTGCAGGCGCATCGCCACGACGGCGTCCACCCCGCGCAGCAGCGCCGTCAGTTCGGCCAGGGGCGGCGGCTCCGCCAGGTCGATGCGCTCGACGTCCTCGGGCAGCAGCGCGGTGAGCTCCGCCAGCGCCTGCGCATCCCGGCCCGGCCCCGCCTGGAAGGGGAGCGTCACCACGGTGAGGGGCCTCGTCGTGGCGACGGCCGCCAGGGCCGCGGCCAGCCGGGTCCGCAGGCGCGCCATGTCCCCGTCGGCCCAGGAGCGCAGGTTCACCGCGACGACCGCGCGGCCCGCTTCCCTGGCCCTGGCGACGGACGCGGCAGGCGAGCGGGCCTCGTCGTAGGAGGGGCCGCCGTCGGGAAGGGAGAGGGAGTACACGAGGTCCGGAGCGAGGCGGACCTCCGGCAGGTCGGCGGCGAACGGCTCCAGGATCCGGGCGCTGTCCTCGTCCCGCACGGTCAGAGTCTCGGCCGTGCGGGCGACCGCGCGGACCGCCCGGGCGGCGTCCTCGCTGCGGATCGGCCCGGCGCCGATCCCGAGGACGTGGACCGGGACGCCCAGCATCTCGGCCAGCATCGCCGGGATCCCGTAGCCGGGCATGGACACCTTCGCCGCGGTGACGAAGCCCAGGAGCCCGCCGGCCCGTTCGAAGGAGTAGTCGTGCCACAGCCCGCCTCCGCCCAGGACGAGGGCGTCGGAGCGGCGGACGTGCTCGAAGGTCGCGGCGTGGTCCAGCCGCGAGTGGGCGGACAGGCCCGGCAGCGCCGCCACGTGCTGCGGATGCTCGGCGGCCACCTGGACACGGACCTGCGGGTCCGCGCGCCGCAGCCCCTCATGGATCGCGGAGAGCAGGAGGTCGTCTCCCAGATTGCGGGCGCCGTAGTAGCCCACCACGGTGACCCGACGGGGCTCGGCGGCGGAGGCGGCGGTCGGTTCGGCGGAGATCACGGGTCCTCCAGGGCGTCGGGAGTAGGCTGAGGACCACTATGTCTGATGCCATCGCGACCGACCACCTTCCCGCCTCCCGTGCCGCGTCCGCCGACGTCCCCCAGGTGGATGCGGACACCCCCGTCCGCGTCCGCTTCTGCCCCTCTCCGACCGGCACCCCGCACGTGGGGCTGATCCGCACCGCCCTGTTCAACTGGGGCTGGGCTCGTCACACCGGCGGCACCCTCGTGTTCCGCATCGAGGACACCGACGCCAAGCGCGACTCCGAGGAGTCCTTCCTGCAGCTCGTCGAGGCCATGACGTGGCTCGGCATCGACTGGGACGAGGGCGTCCAGGTCGGCGGCCCGCACGAGCCCTACCGCCAGTCCCAGCGCAAGGACATCTACGCGGACGTCATCGACAAGCTCAAGGACGGCGGCTACATCTACCCGTCCTACTCCACCCCGGAGGAGACCGAGGCACGCCACCGCGCCGCCGGCCGCGACCCCAAGCTCGGCTACGACGGCTTCGACCGCGACCTGACCGCCGAGCAGATCGCCGCCTTCGAGGCCGAGGGCCGCGTCCCGGTCTGGCGTGTGCGCATGCCGGACGAGGACATCACCTTCACGGACATGGTGCGCGGCGAGATCACCTTCAAGGCCGGCTCCGTGCCGGACTTCGTGGTGGTGCGCGGTGACGGGTCCGCGCTCTACACGCTGGTGAACCCCGTGGACGACGCCCTCATGGGCATCACCCATGTGCTGCGCGGCGAGGACCTGCTCTCCTCGACCCCGCGGCAGATCGCCCTGTACCGCGCCCTCTACGCCGTGGGCGTGGCGGCGTACATGCCTGAGTTCGGCCACCTGCCCTATGTGATGGGCCAGGGCAACAAGAAGCTCTCCAAGCGCGACCCGCAGGCCAACCTGTTCCACCACCGGGACAACGGCTTCATCCGCGAGGGCCTGCTGAACTACCTCGCCCTGCTCGGATGGTCGCTGTCCGCCGACGAGGACATCTTCACCCCCGAGCAGTTCGTGGAGCACTTCGACGTGCACAAGGTGCTGGCGAACCCGGCCCGCTTCGACGAGAAGAAGGCCGTCGCCATCAACGGCACCCACATCCGCATGCTCGACGAGGACGACTTCCGTGGGCGTCTGCTGCCCTACCTGCAGGCCGCAGGCCTGATGGCCCAGGAGCCGACCGACCGCGAGGAGGAGATCCTCGCCGCGGCCGCCCCCCTCGTCCAGGAGCGCGTGCAGCTGCTGGGCGAGGCCGTGGACATGCTCGCCTTCCTCTTCACCGCAGACGCGGACATCGCCACGGCCGAGGGGGCCATGAAGGGCATGCCGGCGGACCTGGGCGCCGCCGTCTCGGCAGCCCGCGAGGCCCTCGACGCCCTGCCGGAGGACGGCTTCACCACCGAGGCGATCGAGCAGGCCCTGCGCGCCGCGCTGATCGACGGCCTCGAGCTGAAGCCGCGCCAGGCCTTCGGCCCGGTGCGCGTGGCCGTGACCGGCAAGAAGGTCTCCCCGCCGCTGTTCGAGTCCCTGGAGATCCTCGGCAAGGCGTCCGCGCTGGCCCGCCTGGACCGATTCGCCGCCGCGCAGGGCCTCTGAGCCTGGTGCCGACGCGGACCGGAGGGTCGCGATGACCGACCGCCATGACGGCCGGTCCCAGCCCGGAGCCCCGGAGGCCGACGCCTCCGGGGCTCCGGCGTGGGACGGCGTCCTGTTCGACCTCGACGACACCCTGCTGGACCTGAAGACCGCCCAGCGGGCCGCCTTCACCGTCACCGTCTGCCGGCAGTGGCCCGGCGTGGAGGCCCTGGGAGAAGAGCCGCTGCGGGCCGCGGCCGTCGACTTCGCCGCAGACGTGCGCGGGCACTACCAGCGGTACATCGCCGGAGAGCTGACCTTCGCGGAGCAGCGCCTGGCACGGGCCGCCGACGCCCTGCAGGGGCTCGGGGCGCCTGCCGCCGCGGCGGTGCCGGATGCGCAGCTCTGGGTGACGGAGTACGAGCACCTCGTGCGCTCCCACTGGAGGCTGTTCCCCGAGGTCGCCGCGGTGCTCGAGCAGGTCCGGGCCTCGGGGCGCCCCGTCGGGATCGTCACCAACAACGTCGAGGAGTACCAGCGCGGCAAGGCCGCGGCGATCGGCCTGGGGTGGATCGACGTGGTCGTGGGGTCCGACACGGTCGGTGCGCCCAAGCCGGATGCGGCCCCGTTCCTGGCCGGCTGCGCAGGGCTCCGCACCGAGCCGGCGCGGACGCTCTTCGTCGGGGACAGCCTGAAGCACGATGTTGCCGGCGCGAGCGGTGCCGGGCTCGTGCCGGTCTGGTCCGTGCGTGATGCCTCGGACACGGCGGACGGCTCCGGGGAGGGCGCCGGCACGGAGCCGGTGGACCCAAGCGGGCATGAGATCCGTCGTGCCACGGCTGCGCCGGTGTGGGAGCCGGAGCGGGGCTGCTGGCGGATCGGCTCGCTCGAGGCGTTGCGTGCCTGGCTTTGAGGAGGACTCGGCTGGCGGCGCGCAGGCGCGAGGGGCGCGGCCGGCAGAGGCGTCCGGGCGCGCCGCTGCGACGGATGGTGGAGATCACGCGCCGCCGGTTTTGCACTCGCAGGGAAGGACGTGTAGAGTTCTTACTCGTTGCCGGGGGAACCCGGGAACACACGTTCGTGAATAACGAGCTGACGGTCAGTCAAGCATTGACCGGCAGTGGGGTATGGTGTAATTGGCAACACAACGGTTTCTGGTACCGTCATTCTAGGTTCGAGTCCTGGTACCCCAGCTCGCAGAAGCTGTGGTAGGCTTCTCGAGTTGCTCCGACGCGAGTCGGGACAACGCTCTCGGCCCCATCGTATAGCGGCCTAGTACGCCGCCCTCTCACGGCGGTAACGCGGGTTCAAATCCCGCTGGGGTCACCAACCCGCGAAAGCCCCGGTCTTCGGACCGGGGCTTTCGTGCGTCCGCGATGCCGTTGCGCCGGACGTGCCGTCAGTCCGGCGGGGGCCGTCCGTCCGGGCGCTCGCGGGGCCGGCAGCCGGTCCCGTTGCCGGGGACGGCGCGCCGCTGCCTCGACCGCCGATTTTGCCCGGAGGCGGGGCCCTGCTACATTTGTGGAGTTGCCGCGGACGGCACACGTCGCCCGGAGCAACGGCTCGGCCCCATCGTATAGCGGCCTAGTACGCCGCCCTCTCACGGCGGTAACGCGGGTTCAAATCCCGCTGGGGTCACCACCGTGACGAGAGCCCCGGTCTTCGGGCCGGGGCTCTCGTGCGTCTGCCGGACGCGCCTCAGCCGTCGTCGGACGAGGACGGGGCGCCGCCGGCGGCCTGCTCGGCCGCAGGCGCCCCGGTCGGGTACAGGGCCACGATCTCGGCGAGCACGGACTCCGCCTCGGCCCGCTCCTCGGGAGCCACCTGCTCGAGCAGCGGTGCGTACCAGGTGTCGAGGGAGCGCTGCAGCTGACCGGAGCAGAAGGTCTCCAGCAGGTCGTTCTCCTGCAGCCAGGCGAGACGGGCGTGCTCCACCACGAGGTGCTTGTGGAACAGACGTGCGGAGGCGTCGTTGGTGACGGAACCGGCACGGTCCGCCACGTAGACCAGGTGTGCACGGTCCGTGAAGACCGCGTTCTCCGCTGCGAGGAGGACCTCCCAGCCGTACAGCGTGTCCTCGCCGGAGGCCGACTCGACGAAGCGGATGCCGGCCGAGCGCAGGAACTGCGTGCGCAGCACGGCCGCCTGGGTCGACACGGTGGGGAAGTGGCGCCCGCGGAAGAACTCCCGGCGCGCGTCCGCCACCTCACGCTCCCCGAAGGCGTGGCGGGCCATCACCCGGGCGTCGTCGCCGATCTTCACCTGGAAGCCCGAGACGAGGTCCGGCGTCCGCTCCTCTGCCCGGCGGGCGACGTACAGGTCGAGAAGCCGGTCGTAGCCGCCGGGGCTGATCTCGTTGTCCGGGTCGAGGAAGGAGACGAGCTCCGTGCGGACCTGCTCCACGCCCCAGTTGCGCGGACGCGACGCGGAGCCGGACCCGCCGTCCTCGAACAGGTGGACCGTGATCCGCGGACAGTGTTCCGCCAGCGAGCGGCACACGTCCGGGGTGCGTCCGTCCGTGGAGCCGTCGTCCACCAGCATGACGTGCATCCGGGGCCAGCACTCCTGACGGGCCAGCGAGGGCAGAGCCGTCTCCAGCAGGTGCCGTCCGTTGTTGTAGACCGGCAGGACGACGGTCAGGTCGGGACCGGAGGCATGGGCGGTGTCCTCGGCCGGATCCGGATCTGCGAACAGCTTTCCCGGCGGGCAGTCCAGCTCGAACGGGTCCACGGCGAAGGCGCGACCGCCGTCGGGCACGCCCCACAGCCAGGCGGAGGCCGGCGCCGCCGACAGGGAGAGTCCGCTCGTCCAGACGTCGCCGCGGTCGTGGACGCCCACATGGCAGCCGGCCAGGATCTCGGCAAGGGGCTCTCCGTCTGCTTGGCGGCGCTCGAGGTCCGCCATCGTGATCGGCTGGACGACCCGGTCGACCTCCAGGGACAGGAAAGGCAGCACCCTGCTGTGCAGGTACCGACGTCCGTGCCGGTCGCCGGCGCGCAGCGGCACGAGCACATCGACGCCCTCGGCGCGGCAGAAGGCGTCCAGGGCCTCCGGCAGAGGGAAGTCCTCCACGGTGCGGACCAGCAGGTCTGCGCAGGCCGGCGCCTCGGGGACATCCGTCGTCGGCGCGCGGTCGTACAGCGCCAGCACCGTCAGGCGCGGTCGGGTGGGGGAGCCGGACTCCAGCCGGTCCGCGGCCTCCCAGGCGGCCGCCGTCCGGGCGGCCGCCTCGTAGCGGCGCAGGGGGCGGTTCAGGTAGGCGAGGTCCTGATCCACCGGGACCGCATGGATCTGCGGGGCGGTCCGGCGCACCCACGCGCTCTGGTCCGTCACCACCGACAGGCCGTGGGCCAGGAACCCCTCCAGCCGGCGGCGAGCGGCATCGTCTCCGGCGGTCGCGATGACGTGGTGCGCGGCCGCCGCCTCGACGACGTCGTCCGAAGCGGCCGCCAGGGCCTCGCGTCGGATCCACTGTTCGCCCGAGGACTCGAGCGAACGGGCGAGCATGGCGGTGCCGCCGTCCTCGTCGGTGTCCACGGGCCACAGGACGGTGCCGCCTGCGGTCGGATCGAACATGCCCCAGGTGGTGGGGCCCCCTCCGGCGCGGCGCCAGGCCTCGGCCTGCGAGCGCTGGGCGAGCGGCGCGGCACGGCGCAAAAGCGCGGCGACGAACGGCGCCACGCCCGCCGGTGTGTTCCAGGCGGCGCGGGAGCGGTCGGTGAGGGGAGCCACCCCGACATGCTTCAGCCGGATCCGTCCGGCGCCGCGGATCCGCAGGGCCAGACGGAACCGCTCGCAGTCTCCGCGGAGCACGTGAACCGTCGGGGCGTTGGCGGGCACGAAGGTGACCCGTGACTTCGTGCCCCGGTCGTCGAACTCCACCACCGCCACGTCGACGACGATCGCCTTCGTGCTCGGTGCCTCCGTCACGAGGTCGACCGCGAGCCCGGTCGTCTCCCCCCGAGGGGGGAGGCCCGGTCCGGGGCGGGAGAGGTCGCCCAGCGTGCCGGCGTGGACCAGGTAGTCGCTGCCTGCGCGCCGATGCTCCAGGACCTCGGGGGCGTCGTCGGCGCAGCGCAGGTACCGCACGGAGGGTCCGGTCCACGACTCGTCGGAGAGCAGGCCGCCCGACAGCGACGGAGGAGACCAGTGCGGAGGCAGAGCGATGAACGTCACACCGTCCACTATAGGGAGCAGGCCGCGGAGGCACCGTCGGTGACCGGGCACCGACGCGCGGTGCGCGGAGGGGATCTGACAGGGCGTGGCCGGCGCCCGCCCACGTGCCATCATGGGCGGGTGACGAACACTTCCCACCGCGACGCCGCTGCGCTCGAGGCGGTCCAGGAGACCGTCCGGGCCGCGCGCTCCCACGCCGACGCCGTCGAGCTGTCCCTCGAGACCTCCGGCGTGGCCGATCAGCGCGCCCTGCGTGAACGCACGCTGCACCAGATCGACGACTACGTCCTGCCTCGGCTGGACTCGCTCGACGCGCCTCTGCTGGCCGTCGTCGGCGGCTCCACCGGCGCCGGAAAGTCCACCCTCGTGAACGCCCTCGTGGGCCACGAGGTCTCCCGCTCCTCGGCGCTGCGCCCCACCACCCGCCAGCCCCTGCTGCTGCACCACCCGGACGACGAGCACTGGTTCTCCGGTCCACGGGTGCTGCCCGAGCTCGCCCGCGTCCGTGTGCACCGCTCCGTCTCCGCCGGCCCGGTGGAGCCGGACGGCAGTGCCATGGACACCGTGGCCCTCGTGGCGGAGCCCGCGCTGCCGGCCGGCATCGCGATGGTCGACGCCCCGGACATCGACTCCGTCTCGGACGACAACCGCGCACTGTCCCGCCAGCTGCTCGAAGCCGCAGACCTCTGGATCTTCACCACCACCGCGCACCGTTACGCGGACGCCGTGCCGTGGCAGCTGCTGGGTGAGGCCGCCGCGCGCGACATCACCGTGGCCATCGTCCTGGGACGCGTCCCGGACGGTGCCGAGCAGGACGTCGTCCCGGACCTGCGCCGGATGCTCTCCGAGCGCGGCCTGGCCGACTCCCCGGTCCACGTGATCCCGGAGACCCGGTTCGACGAGCGGGGCCTGCTCCCCGAGGAGCACGTCGCAGGGCTGCGCCGGTGGCTCACGGAGCTCGCCGAGGACGCCGCCGCCCGCTCGGCGGTCGCCCGCCGCACGGTGGACGGCGTCCTGGCCCAGCTGGCCCAGCGCGTCGACGCCCTGGCGGACGCCGAGGCCGAGCAGCAGTCTGCGGCCGACGCCCTGGCCCGCATCGTGGCCGAGGCCACCGACCGCGCCGCCACGAAGGTCGAGGAGGCCACGTCGGACGGCACCCTGCTGCGCGGTGAGGTCCTCGCCCGCTGGCAGGACTTCGTCGGCACCGGCGAGTTCTTCCGCGGCCTGGAGTCCGGCATCGGCCGCATGCGCGACCGACTCGCGGCGTTCGTCCGCGGCCGCCCGGCTCCGCCGGAGCAGGTCGAGACCGCTCTGGAGACCGGACTGCACGCCGTGATCGTGGAGGCCGCCGCCGACGCCGCCGAGGACATCGAGCGCCGCTGGAAGGCCGAGCCGGCCGGCAGCGCCGTCCTGTCCGGCCGCAACCTCGGCGCCCTGCCGAGCGGATTCTCGGAGGAGGCGGCCGGCGTCATCCGCGCCTGGCAGCAGGACGTGCTCGCCCTCATCCAGGAGGAGGGCGCCGGTCGACGCACCAAGGCCCGCCTGGCAGCGTTCGGTGTCAACGGCGCCGCGGTGGCCCTCATGGTCCTCTCCTTCGCCTCCACCGGCGGCCTCGTCGGCCTGGAGGTCGGCATCGCAGGCGGCACCGCCGTCGTCGGCCAGAAGCTGCTCGAGTCGATCTTCGGCGAGGACGCGGTGCGACGCATGGCCAAGAAAGCGAACGACCTGCTGGACATGCGCGTCCGACGACTGCTCGACGGCGCCCTGTCCGACCAGTTCCTGCCGCTGGTCGAGCGGAAGCGCACCGCCGAGGACACCGCCGCCCTGCGCCGCCTGGCCCCGTCCCTGCGCTCCGGCCTCTCCGGAACCCCGACGACCGTCGGGGCGCCCGGCACCGACACCGACGCGGCCCGATCCGGCGGGCACCACGCCCAGGACCTGGATGACGAGGCCGTGTCCATCGTGGACCCGGAGGAGGACCACGCATGAGCCGCAGCACCGCCCCGAGCCTGCACGACCGTCTGGCCGCCCTGGGCGAGGCCGCGGAACTCGGCCGTGACCGCCTGCCGGACCCCGTGGTGGACGACGCCCACGCCGCCATGGACGCCGCCTCCGTGCGGACCTCGCTCTCTGCGGACCACACGGTGGTGGGCTTCTTCGGGGCCACCGGCTCCGGCAAGTCTTCCCTGTTCAACGCCCTGACCGGCCGCGAGCTGGCCCGTGTGGCGGCCACCCGTCCGACCACCTCCGAGGCGCTCGCCGCCGTCTGGGGCGTGGGCCGCGGCCAGGACCAGACGGGCGAGGGCGGCGGCGCCGCCGCGCTGCTGGACTGGCTCGGCGTGAAGCAGCGCCACCTTCTGGACGACGCCCCGCACCTGGACCAGGGCCGTCAGGGCTTGTTCGGGATCGGCCGCCGCGAGGGTGCCGACGCCACCGGCCTGATCCTGCTGGACCTGCCGGACGTGGACTCCGTGGTCCGCGAGAACCGCACGGTCACCGAACGTCTCGCCGGACACGTGGACGTGCTCGTCTTCGTGGTGGATCCGGAGAAGTATGCCGACGCCGTGCTGCACCGCGACTTCCTGGCCACCATGGGCTCCCACGCCGCTGTAACCCTGGTGGTCCTCAACCAGGTGGATCGCATCCAGGTGCGCGACCGGGACGAGGTCATCGCCTCCCTGCGTCGCATGCTCACCGGCCACGGGCTGGGAGATGTGCGGGTCATGGCCGCCTCCGCCCGCACCGGAGAGGGCCTGGACGAGGTCGGCGCGCAGATCGCCCGCATCGTCGCCGAGCGCGGCGCCGCCTCCGCACGCCTGTCCGCGGACGTCGCCGCCCACGCGGACGCCTTGGACGCCGCCTCCGGCAAGGGAGAGCCTGCCGGCGTCGGCTCCGGCAGGGCAGAGCGCCTCGGCCGTGACCTCGCCGTGGCCGGCGGCGTGCCCGCCGTGGTCCGTGCGGTCGAGGGGTCCTACCGCCTGCGCGCCACCCGCGCCACGGGCTGGCCCCTGCTGCGCTGGACCCACCGTTTCCGCACGGACCCGCTGCGTCGGCTGCACCTGCTGCCGTCCCGTCCGCTGCCGCAGCGGGACGGGGACGCCCCGGAGCACGATCCGTCGCTGCACCGCACCTCCCTGCCGGAGCGCAGCGGCACTCAGAAGGCCGCCGTGGCCGCCGCAGTCCGTTCGCTCGTCATCGATGCCTCCGCCGGCGCCCCCGAGCCGTGGGAGGCCTCGACCCGCCGGGCCGGCCGCAGCCGCCAGGAGCGGCTGCCGGACGCCGTGGACCAGGCCATCGCCGGCACCGACCTCCAGGCCGGCAAGGGCTCGTGGTGGTGGCCGGTGTTCAACGTGCTCCAGTGGCTGGCCCTGCTCACCGCAGTGGTGGGCGCCGGCTGGCTCGGTGTCTATGCGCTGGCCGCGTACCTGCAGTTCCACCTGCCCGAGGCACCGCAGGTGGAGGGCTTCCCGCTGCCGACGCTCCTGCTGGTCGCAGGCATCGCCCTCGGCATCCTGTTGGCGCTGATGGCGATCCCGCTCGCCCGGCTCGCGGCGCGCGGACGGGGCCGCAGGGCGCGCCGCCGCCTCGAGGAGGCCACCACCGAGGTCGGCCGCCGCGAGGTCATCCGTCCGGTGGAGGAGGAGATCGCCCGGCTTGCGGACTTCCGGGCCGCCCTCGCCCGGGCCCGGGGCGCAGATGCCGGGCGGGGAGGCCCCCGTGCCCGCCGCTGAGCACCACGACGACGGCGCCCGGACGCTCGCCGGTCTAGGCGAAGCCGGAGTGCTGCGCCTGATCGGCCGGGAGCTGGCCGTGGTCGAAGAACGCCGTCCGTGGCCGGAGGGCAGCGTGGGCATCGGGGACGACGCGGCCCTGCTGCCGGTGTCGCCCGGCGGCACCCTCGTCTCCACGGACTCCATGGCCGAGGGCCACGACTGGCTGCCGACCTGGCCGGCCGGCGTCCGCACCCGTGGCTTCGACGTCGGCTGGAAGGCCGCGGCGCAGAACCTCTCCGACATCAACGCGATGGGCGGAGTGCCCACGGCACTCGTCATGGCTCTGACGGGACCGCGGCGGACCGAGGCGGCCTGGATCGCCGGCGTCGCCCGCGGCCTCGCCACCGCCCTGCTGCGTCTGGGCGCGGACGAGTGCCGGGTGGCCGGCGGCGACCTCGGCGGCGCCGACCGTGCGGGACTGGCCGTCACCGTGCTCGGCCGGCCCGGAGCCCACGGCGTGCTGCGCCGGACCATGGGGGAGCAGGACCTCGCGGCGGTCCGCAGCGAGGGCGGCGCCGTGGTCCACGCCGGGAGCGCGCCGGGCTGGGCGGCGGCGGGGCTCGCCCTGCTGCTCACCGACCGCGCCGAGCTTGAGGAGCGCTGGCATGCACTGGCGCCTCAGGACCGTCCCGGTCCACGTGAGCTCGTCCGTGCCGTTCGCGCCCAGCTGCGCCCCCGGCCGCCGCTGGGGGCCGGGCCCGCAGGCGCCGGCGCACTCGCCTGCGGGATGGACGTCTCGGACGGGCTCGGCCGGGACGCGGACCGGCTTGCAGCGGCCAACGGCGTGCAGCTCTGGGCTGACGAGGCCTGGGTCGCCGAGGCGGCCGCACCGCTGCGCAGGCTCGGCCGGCTGCTGGACATCGCCCCGGAGGAATGGGTGCTCGGCGGGGGAGAGGACTACGGTCTGCTGGCCGTCCTGCGACCCGGCCACGGCGTCCCGCCCGGCTTCCGGGTGATCGGTGCGGTGCCGTCGTCGGGACGCGTGCCGGCCGGCCATCGGCTGCTGGGCGAGGCCGGGTGGGACCACTTCGCCTGAACCGCATCGGCGCGCCGAGGCACCGGGGCCGGCCGGCCGCCGGCGGAGCCTGCACACCGACGCACCAGGGGCCCCGACCGAGACGGTCGGGGGCCCTGGCCTGCTATGGGGCGCTCAGGCCTCGCCTGCGCGGATGAGCTCGGTGAGCCGGGTGGCCGCGGCGACCACCGCGTCGGCGTGCACGCGGCCGGGCTGACGGGTGAGGCGTTCGAGCGGCCCGGAGATGGACACGGCGGCGATCACGCGGCCCGAGGGCCCGCGCACCGGGGCGGACACGGAGGCGACGCCCGGCTCGCGTTCGGCCAGGGACTGTGCCCAGCCGCGACGGCGGACCGCGGCCAGGACGGTCGGCGTGAAGACGGCGCCGGCCAGCCCGTCGACGAGGCGTTCGTGGTCCTCCCAGGCCAACAGCACCTGGGCGGCGGAGCCGGCCTTCATGGACATGCGCGTGCCGACCGGAATGGTGTCGCGCAGGCCGACGGGCCGCTCGGCGGAGGCCACGCAGACGCGGGCGTCGGCCTGGCGGCGGAAGACCTGGGAGCTCTCGCCCGTGGCGTCGCGCAGCCAGAGCAGGACGGGGCCGGCGGCGGTCGTCAGCCGGTCCTCACCTGCCGCCGAGGCCAGTTCCGTCAGGCGCGAGCCCAGGACATAACGGCCGTGGAGGTCCTTGCCCACCAGCCGGTGGTGGGTCAGCGCCGCGGCGAGACGGTGGAGGGTCGGGCGGGCGATCCCCGTGGTGGTCACGAGCTGGGCCAGGGTCGCAGGGCCGGACTCGAGGGCGTCGAGGATCGCGGCGGACTTGTCCACGACGCCCACGCCGCTGGGCTCACGGTGGCCCAGCAGGTCCGTCTGGGCGGTCGTGGCCGGACGGGGAGGCAAGGAGGAGGCATTGCTCATGATGTGAGGGTATCCATCTCACCATGCGGAAGTCGCTGTATGACGCGTCTCGTCCGCATCATGACGCGGAATCGGCGGCCCCGGGGTGAGGCGGGGACCTCGCTGCGGTGTCCGCATGGCGGAACCGAGGCGACCGGATGTCGACACGCCTGGGCTCGAGGATGACAGTGAAGACAGTGACGGGCCGCCACCTCTGGCCCCGCACCGGGCCGCCATCCCTGGCCTGGACGACAACCCGGGGCCAGGCCTGATCGGCCCGGCCCGAAACCGACGAAGGAGCGCCGCATGACCGGCACACACGAGACCTCCCGCGGGCGCACGCTGGCGGAGAAGGTCTGGGACGAGCACGTGGTCGTCCGCGGAGAGGGCGAGGGAGCGGCCCGCGGCCGCGACCTGCTCTACATCGACCTCCACCTGCTCCACGAGGTCACGAGCCCGCAGGCCTTCGAGGGCCTGCGACTGGCCGGCCGCCCCGTGCGCAGGCCGGACCTGACGATCGCCACCGAGGACCACAACACCCCGACGCTGGACATCGACCGGCCGATCGCCGACCCGACCTCCCGCACACAGATCGAGGCCCTGCGCTCCAACGCCGAGGAGTTCGGCATCCGCCTGCACTCCCTGGGCGACCGGGAGCAGGGCATCGTGCACGTCGTCGGACCCCAGCTGGGCCTGACACAGCCCGGCATGACGGTGGTCTGCGGCGACTCCCACACCTCCACGCACGGCGCGTTCGGCGCGCTGGCGTTCGGCATCGGCACCTCCGAGGTCGAGCACGTGCTCGCCACCCAGACGCTGCCGCTCAAGCCGTTCAAGACCATGGCGATCACCGTGGAGGGCACCCTCCGTGAGGGCGTGACCGCGAAGGACCTCATCCTCGCCGTCATCGCGAAGATCGGCACCGGTGGAGGGCAGGGGTACGTGCTCGAGTACCGCGGCGAGGCCATCCGCGCCCTCTCCATGGAGGCGCGCATGACCATCTGCAACATGTCCATCGAGGCCGGAGCCCGCGCCGGCATGGTCGCTCCGGACGACACCACGTTCGAGTACATCAAGGGCCGCCCCCACGCTCCCGAGGGCGCCGACTGGGACGCCGCCGTCGAGCACTGGAGGACCCTGCGCACCGACGAGGACGCCGTCTTCGACGCCGAGGTCGTGATCGACGCGGACGCGCTCGAGCCGTTCGTCACCTGGGGAACCAACCCCGGCCAGGGCGTCAGCCTGAACGACGCCGTCCCGCATCCGGAGTCCTTCTCCGACCCGGACGAGCAGGCCGCCGCCGCCAAGGCGCTGCAGTACATGGGCCTCGAGGCGGGAACCGCCATGAAGGACATCGCGGTGGACACCGTGTTCATGGGCTCGTGCACCAACTCCCGGATCGAGGATCTGCGCGCCTTCGCCTCCGCGGTGGAGGGGCGGAAGAAGGCCGAGGGGGTGCGCGTCATGGTCGTGCCGGGGTCCGCCCGCGTGCGTCTGCAGGCGATGGAGGAGGGCCTCGACCGCATCTTCGAGGACTTCGGCGCCCAGTGGCGCTTCGCCGGCTGCTCCATGTGCCTCGGCATGAACCCGGACCAGCTGGAGCCGGGAGAGCGCTGCGCGTCCACCTCGAACCGCAACTTCGAGGGCCGCCAGGGCAAGGGAGGCCGCACCCACCTGGTCTCGCCGGTCGTGGCCGCGGCGACCGCCGTGCTGGGCCGTCTGGCGAGCCCGTCCGACCTGCCCGCCCTCGACCGCGTCCCCCAGGAGGCCTGAGCCATGGAGAAGTTCACCACCCACACCGGCATCGGCGTCCCGCTGCGCGCGTCCAACGTGGACACGGACCAGATCATCCCCGCCGTCTACCTGAAGCGGATCACCCGCACCGGCTTCGACGACGCCCTGTTCGCAGGCTGGCGCCAGGACCCGGAGTTCATCCTCAACACCGAGCCGTACTCCGCCGGCACCGTGCTGGTGGCCGGGCCGGACTTCGGCACCGGCTCCTCCCGCGAGCACGCCGTCTGGGCGCTCAAGGACTACGGCTTCCGCGCCGTGCTCTCGCCGCGCTTCGCGGACATCTTCCGCGGCAACGCCGCCAAGCAGGGCCTCGTGGCGGCTCAGGTGGAGGCGGCGGACATCGAGCGGATCTGGAAGGAGCTGGAGAACCAGCCCGGCGCCTCCGTCACCGTGGACCTCCTCTCCCGCACCGTGACCTGTGGCTCCTTCACCACGTCGTTCCAGCTGGACGACGAGACCCGGCACCGCCTGCTCGAGGGGCTCGACGACATCGCCGTCACCCTCGGCGAGGAGGAGGCCATCGCCGCCTACGAGTCAGGGCGACCGGACTTCAAGCCGAGGACCCTGCCGGCCCGCACGGCCGCGAGCTGACGCAGACCGGGCCCGAGTCGGTCCGCCCTCGGGCCCGAGCCGGTCCACCCGGAGGAGCCGTCCCGGTCGGACCGCCCCGCCCGGCGCGGTCCGGTGTGACCATTCGCGCACAGCGGACTGCGTGCCGGAGCGGAGCGCCACTGTGTCGGGACCGGCGGTACCGCCTATGCTGAAGGGTGATTTCCGGCCCGGGCGCCCCCGCGCGTCCCGGTCGGCAGAGACCTGGCCCGCCGCCCGGCGGTGGGCATGAACCGATGCTGCGCCACCCCGCGGCGAGGGAGGACCACTGCTATGGCCAAGTTGCTCACGATCCAGGGCGGCAAGCCCCTGACCGGAGAGATCACCGTCCGCGGCGCCAAGAACCTGGTGCCGAAGGCGATGGTCGCCGCCCTGCTGGGCAACACCCCGTCCGTGCTCCGCAGCATCCCGGAGATCAAGGACGTCGACGTCGTGAGCGCCCTGCTCGAGCTCCATGGTGTGACCGTCGACTGGGACAGCCAGGCCGGCTCCATCACCATGGACCCGGCCGGGGTCAAGCAGGCGAAGTCCGCGGAGATCGACGCGCACGCCGGCGACTCCCGCATCCCGATCCTCTTCTGCGGCCCGCTGATGCATGCGATCGGGGAGGCCTTCATCCCGGACCTCGGCGGCTGCAAGATCGGCGACCGGCCGATCGACTACCACCTCGAGGTCCTGCGCAACTTCGGCGCGGTCGTGGACAAGCGCCCCGGCGGCATCTCCATCTCCGCCCCCAAGGGCCTCCACGGTGCCAAGCTCGAGCTGCCCTACCCGTCGGTGGGCGCCACCGAGCAGGTCCTGCTCACCGCCGTGAAGGCCGAGGGCATCACCGAGCTCAAGGGCGCCGCCGTCGAGCCGGAGATCCACGACCTGATCGCCGTTCTCCAGAAGATGGGTGCGATCATCACGGTCCAGACCGACCGCACCATCCGCATCGAGGGCGTCTCCACGCTGCGCGGCTACAACCACACGGCCCTGCCGGACCGCAACGAGGCCGCCTCCTGGGCCTCGGCGGCCCTGGCCACCGGGGGAGACATCTTCGTGCGCCACGCCTCCCAGCGCGACCTCACCGCCTTCCTGAACACGTATCGCAAGATCGGCGGCGAGTTCGACGTCACCGACGAGGGCATCCGCTTCTGGCACGCCGGCGGTGAGCTGAACCCGCTCGTGCTCGAGACCGACGTGCACCCCGGCTTCATGACCGACTGGCAGCAGCCTCTCGTGGTGGCGCTCACCCAGGCGACGGGCGTGTCGATCGTGCACGAGACGGTCTACGAGAACCGCTTCGGCTTCACCGACGCCCTCGTCCGCATGGGCGCCTCCATCCAGCTGCACCGCGAGTGCCTCGGCTCCATCCCGTGCCGGTTCGGCCAGCGCAACTTCCTGCACTCGGCCGTGATCTCGGGTCCGGTCCGGCTCAAGGGCGCCACCTTCGACATCCCGGACCTGCGAGGCGGCTTCTCCCACCTCATCGCCGCCCTGGCGGCCGAGGGGACCTCGAAGGCCACCGGCCTGGAGATCATCAACCGCGGCTACGAGCACTTCATGGACAAGCTGCTCGCCCTCGGCGCGGACGTCGAGCTCTCGGACGAGTCCTGATGGCGCGCCGGGAGAAGTCCCCGCGCTCGCGGGCACCGTTCGGCGTCCGCGCAGGCTACGCCGCGGCAGCGGCCATCGTGCGTCCCGCCATGCGCCTGCTGACCCGCCAGCAGTGGCTGCACACGGAGCGGCTGCCGAAGACCGGTGCGATCGTCGTGGCCAACCACATCTCCGAGTTCGATCCGCTGGACATCGCCCACATGGTCTACAACCAGGGCCTGGTGCCGACGTTCCTGGCGAAGGCCGAGTTGTGGAAGGTCGCGCCGCTGCAGCAGATCCTCACGGGCCTGCGCCAGATCCCCGTGGAGCGCGGCGGGGACGCCGCCAAGTCCCTGGACACCGCGCGGGACGTCCTCACGGAGGGCGGCGTCATCATCGTCTACCCCGAGGGCACCGTCACCCGCGACCCGGAGGGCTGGCCGATGACCGGCCGCTCCGGTGCCGTGCGCCTGGCGCTGCAGACCGGTGTTCCGCTCGTGCCCGTCGCCCAGTGGGGCACGCAGGAGGTGCTGCCGTACAAGGGCAAGCCGTCGCTGTTCCCGCCCAAGCGTCTGCGCATTGCAGTCGGCGAGCCCGTCGATCTGTCCGACCTGCGTGGCCGCAGGCCCACCCGGGAGGACCTCAAGGCAGGGACCGACCGCATGATGGACGCGCTCACCGCGCTCGTGGCCGAGCTCCGCGGCGAGCATCCGCCGGCCGGCAGGTGGGACATGCGCACCGGCCGACGCGAGGGCGCCGCGTGAGCCGCCCCGGACGCGTCGCCGTCCTCGGCGCCGGCAGCTGGGGCACCGCCTTCGCCGCCGTGATGGGCTCCAGCACCTCCCCGGAGGGACGCCGTGCCGACCGGATCGTGCTCTGGTCCCGCCGCCGGGAGATCGCGGACGCCATCACCCTGGGGCATCGCAACCCGGAGTATCTGCCGGACATCGATCTGCCGGAGAACATCTCCGCGGTGACCGACATCCACGAGGCCGTGACCGACGCCGCCGTCGTGGTGGTCGCCGTGCCCGCCCAGCACGTCCGCGAGACGCTCACCACCGTCAAGGACTCCATCGCCGAGGACGCGATCGTGGTCTCCCTGGTGAAGGGCCTCGAACGCGGCACCGGCGAGCGTCCGTCCCAGGTGTGTGCCTCTGCGCTCGGCGTGCCCCCGGAGCGCTTCGCCGTCGTGTCCGGTCCGAACCTGGCCCTCGAGATCGCCCGTGGCGAGCCGACCGCCACCGTCGTCGCATCCGAGTCCGCGGAGACCGCGGAGGCCATCGCCGCGATGACCGCGGGGCGCACCTTCCGCCCCTACACCAACACGGACGTCGTGGGCGTGGAGATCGGCGGCATCGTCAAGAACGTCATCGCCCTCGCCGTCGGCATCTGCGACGGCCAGGGCCTGGGGGACAACTCGAAGGCCTCCGTGATCACCCGCGGCCTGGCCGAGACCACGCGTCTGGCGATCGCCGTGGGCGGCCGCCCGGAGACGATGGCCGGCCTGGCCGGTCTCGGAGACCTCGTGGCCACCTGCGCCTCGCCGCTGTCCCGCAATCGCAGCGCGGGACGCCTCATCGGCACCGGCATGGGAGTGGACGAGGCCGTCGCCTCGATGAAGCAGACCGCCGAGGGCATCAAGTCGGTGTCCGCCGTGGTCGACCTGGCCCGCCGCCACGACGTCGAGATGCCCATCAGCGAAGCCATCAACGCGGTCGTGTCCGGCCGTCTCGAGGTCGCGACACTGGCCGACCTGCTGCTCTCCCGCAACCTGAAATCGGAAGGACACCGCGCATGACCACCTCCGCCGTCACCGAGCGTCCGCGCGTCCTTCTGCTGTTCGGCGGCCGTTCCAGCGAGCATCCCGTCAGCTGCGTGACCGCGGCGAACGTCCTGCGCGAGATCGACACCGAACGGTGGGAGCCGGTTCCGGTGGGTGTCGCCCGCTCGGGCCTGTGGTCCGTCGAGGACATGGACCCCACGCAGTGGAGCCTGCGCGACGGCTCCCTGCCGGAGGTCCCCGAGCCGACCCGTCCGGTCTCGCTGCGCGCGGCCTCGGACGGCACGACCGAGCTCGTGGACGCCGACGGAGCCTGTCTGGGTCGGGTGGACGTCGTCTTCCCGCTGCTGCACGGTCCCTTCGGCGAGGACGGCACCGTCCAGGGCCTGTTCGAGACGCTCAACCTGCCGGCCGTGGGCTGCGGCGTGCTCGCCTCCGCCGTCGGCATGGACAAGCACTTCATGAAGGTCGCCTTCCAGGCCGCCGGCCTGGAAGTCGGACCCTGGGAGACCATCACGGACCGCGACTGGCAGCGCGACGCCGACTCCGCCCTGGAGCGCGCGGGCTCCCTCGAATATCCGCTGTTCGTCAAGCCTGCGCGTGCCGGCTCGTCCTTCGGCATCACCCGCGTGGCCGAGCCCGCCGAGCTGCGCGCCGCGGTGGAGGAGGCGCGCCGGTTCGACCCGCGCGTCGTCGTGGAGGCAGGCATCCTCGGCCGGGAGATCGAGTGCGCCGTCCTGGACGGCCACGGCACGGACGTCCCGCGCGCGTCGTTGCCCGGTGAGATCGTGGTGGTGGAACAGACCGGCGACCACCAGTTCTACGACTTCGAGGCCAAGTACCAGGACGACGACGCCGCGCAGCTGTCCTGCCCCGCAGAAATGCCGGAGGAGGAGATCTCACGCCTGCAGGAGCTCGCCGTGCGGGCCTTCGAGGCCATCGACGGCGCCGGCTTGGCCCGCTGCGACTTCTTCTACACCCCGGACGGCCGCTGGGTGATCAACGAGATCAACACGATGCCCGGCTTCACTCCGATCAGCATGTACCCGGCGCTCTGGGAGCGCAGCGGCATCCCCTACTCGCAGCTGATCACCGAGCTCGTCGAGCTGGCCCTGGAGCGCGGCGCCGGCCTGCACTGAGGACCGGCCCGGCCGCATCCCTCCGCTGGAGGACGGGACGACGACGGCCGCGCACCCGCACCGGTCCCCAGGACGTCGGACCGGTGATCAGCGCGTCAGTGCCGGGGTGCACCCGCGTCAGTGCTCCAGTGCACCATGGAGCGCCTCGACGTCGGTTCAGCCGACCTCGTCGGCGTCCTGCAGGTTCACGCAGCCGCGCTCGGCCGGGATGCGGCCGACCGCCGAGGCGAGGGTGACCATGACGCTGTCGGAGCTGACCCGATCCTGGGCGAACAGCACCTCCACGGCGGGGGAGCGGCCGTAGGTGGTGATTCGCCAGTTCTCGCCCTCCTCGCTGACGACCCAGTCGACGCCCTCGGCGGAGATGCACTGATCCGTGGTGGGTGCCGGCGGCTCCACGCCGCAGCGCAGGACGACGGCGGCGGGATCACCCCAGGCCGCGGTGGCCTGGCTGTCCGTGGGACGGAGTGAGTGGTCGCCGATCTCGTCGGGCATGGCGATCATCGCCGGGGCGCAGGCCGGGTCTGCCGCGTTCTCGGCCGCGGAGACGGAGGCGATGCGGCCGTCCGCACAGCCGGAGGCGAGCAGGACGACGCCGGCCAGGACGAGGCCGGCCCGGGCGCTGGAGGCGGGGAGAGGACGCACGACGTCCAGTCTAGTCTCGGGAACGGCCGCTAGCATGGAGGCGTATTCCTGACACGTCCGCGCCACGGGAGCGCGGCCATGACCTCCCGAGCCCCAGGAGCGCACCACGTGAGCCATTCCACTGAGCAGACGACCGAACCGAACACCGGGCGGCGTCCGCGCCGGCGCCGCCGTGGCCTCATGGTGGTCGTCGGCGTGCTGCTGCTGGCGCTCATCGCGGCCGGCGCCGTGGTGGCCGTCTACGTGGGCGGGATCGCGAAGACCGTGGACGACGTCAAGAAGTTCGAGGGGAGCGTGTTCCCCGAGGAGTCCCTGCGCCCGCAGTTCGGCGGCGGTGCGGGGCAGGGCCGCGGCGACGGGGCGGAGGACGGCTCCGGCGGCGGCACTTCCGAGGGCTCCGGCGGAGCCGAAGCAGGCGGGAACAACGGCTCCGTGGTGATGCCCGAGGTCACCGGCCCCGGCGATGTCCAGGGCCCGGAGGCCTCCAGCTCAGACGAGGAGATCGACGGCAAGGCCGTGAACTTCCTGCTGCTGGGCGCCGACTCCGGTGATCTCACGGACGGCGAGGACACGGACATCGCCCGCATCACCGGCATCGGCCGCTCCGACACCATGATGTGGGTCCACGTCCCCGGCGACCGGGAGAACATCCAGGTCATGTCCATCATGCGTGACACCTGGCTGCCGATCCGCGGGCACGGCGACCGCAAGCTCAACGCCGCATACCAGCTCGGCGGCGTGCCGCTGGCGGTCTCCACGATCGAGAACATGTTCCAGGCCCGCGTGGACCACGTGGTCGCCGTGGACATGGTCGGCTTCCGCGACCTGGTGAACGCCCTCGGCGGCGTCGATCTGTACAACCCGCGGGCCTTCACCAGCGGGCGCCATTCCTTCGCTGAGGGCAACATCCACCTCAGCGGCGAGGAGGCCATCGTCTATGCCCGCGAGCGCTACGCCTTCGGCGACGGCGACTACTCCCGCGTGGAGAACCAGCAGCGCCTGGTGAAGGCGATCATCACCAAGGCCATGTCCCGCACGACCCTCACGGACCCCAACTCCGTGCGGAACTCGGTCAACGCGCTCGCCCCCTACCTGACGTTCGACGAGAGCCTCGACTCGGGCAGGCTGTTCGATCTGGCCTGGTCCATGCGCAACGTCCGAAGCGACGACATCAACGTGAGCACCGTGCCGACCCTGGGCGCGGGATGGGCCGGCGATCAGGCCGTCGTGTGGCCGGACTGGGCCTCCATCCGCCGCATCGGCGAGGGCATCCGCACCGGCACTCTGGACGAGGTGCTCGATCAGTGACGCACACCCCCAGGCCCCCGCGCATCGTCCGCTGGCTGGCCTGCTCCGAACAGCTGCTCGGGCAGGCCGCCGAACGGCTGAACGCGTTCAACGTCTTTCCGGTGCCGGACGCGGACACCGGCAGCAACATGCACGCGACCATGGCTGCCGCCCACGCCGCCGTGGACTGCCAGGAGGACGGCCCCGTGGACATCGGTGCCACGCTCGCGCGCGCCGGAGCCGCGGCGCTGTCCTCCGCGCAGGGCAACTCCGGCACCCTCCTGGCCGTCATGGTGGCAGGGATGGCGGATCCGCTGCGCGGCCTGGAGGCCCTGACCGCACCGGCGCTGGCGGCGGCCCTGCACCGGGCGGACACCGCGGCGCGGACGGCCCTGTCCGACCCCAGGGAAGGCACGATGCTGTCCGTCCTGGGCGTCGTCCGGCAGAGCGTCGCGCAGACCCTGCGCCGAGCCGTCGCAGAGGACCGGCCGGTCGAGACGAGGGCCGTGCTCGAGGAGACGGTGAGCGCCTGCGTGCGCGATGCCCGGACGGCCGTGGAGGCGACCGAGTGGCAACTGGACGAGCTCAGCAGGGCCGCGGTCGTGGACGCGGGCGCCGTCGGGCTGCTCCTCGTCTTCGAGGCGCTGCGCGCCGTGATGCTGGACGAGGACCCGGACACCGAGCTCACCGAGGGCCTGCACGGCTATGCGGAGGGAATCACCGCCGAGGCCGCGGGCGCCGAGGGCGGCGTCGAGGTCATGTGCACGATCGAGCTCGACCCCATCGGAGCGGCCACGCTCCGCCACCGGCTCACCGAGGTCGGAGACTCGGTCATCGTGGCGCCGACACGCCGCGGGGAGGACCCCCAGAGCCCCGTCCCGTGGCGCGTGCACGTGCATGTGCCTCAAGCGGAGGCCGTCGAGTCGCTGCTGCACGAGGCCGGCGAGCCGCAGGACCTGCGCGTCAGCGACCTGACCGGCGGCCACGACGACCACGCCCATGCCCATGGCGGGCGCTGAGGCCGGCGTCGGCGCGGCCACCCACCCGTTCGACCTGCCGCTGTCCGGCGTCCTCGGCGGCAAGACGGCGGACCGGATCGCCCGCGAGCTGAAGATCACCACCGTCGGCGGGCTGCTCGACCACGTCCCGCGGCGCTGGATCGAACGCGGCGAGCTGACCCGGATCGCCCAGCTGCCGATCGACGCCGAGGTCACCGTCGTGGCCGAGGTGCGCTCCGTCACCACCCGCCGGATGCGCAGCCGCAGCGGATTCATCGTGGACGTGACCGTGGCGGACCCGGACACCCCCGCCGGCCCCGGGGCGTCCCTGTCCATGGCCTTCTTCAACGGCCACGACGCCCGACGCCGCCTCGTGCCGGGACGGCGTGCGATGTTCCAGGGAAAGACCACGGTCTACCGGGACCGGGTGACCCTGAACAACCCGGACTTCACGCTCCTGGCCGACGACGCCGAGGCCACCGAGGCCGACCTGCGCCCCCTCGCCCTCTACCGCGCCACCGGCAAGCTGCCCAGCTGGGTCGTCCGCACCGCGGTGATGACCGTCCTGGACGCGGTGGACTGGTCCGCCGTGCCAGAGGTCCTCACCGATGACCTGCGCGCCCGCGCCGCCGCCGAGCTGGACCTGCCCGCGCCGCTGCCGCCCATCGATCAGGCCTACCGCGACCTGCACACCCCGGCGGAGCTCGCCGACGTGGGCCCGGCGCGCCGGGCGCTGGCCCTGCGCGAGGCCTGCGTGGTCCAGGCGTCCCTGGCCGTGCGCCGCGCCGATGCCCGCACTGTTCTGGCCACCCCGCGCCCGCTGCGGCCCGGCGGACTGCTCGAGGCGCTGGACGCCCGGCTGCCCTTCGCGCTCACCGCGGGCCAGGAGGAGGTCGGCGCCGCGATCGCCGCGGACCTCGACTCCCGCGAGCCCATGAGCCGGCTGCTCCAGGGGGATGTGGGAGCGGGCAAGACGCTCGTCGCGCTGCGCGCCATGCTGCAGGTGGTCGACGCCGGGGGGCAGGCCGCCCTCGTCGCCCCCACGGAGGTCCTCGCCCAGCAGCACCACCGCAGCCTGCTGGCCCTGATGGGCGAGCTGGCCGAGGGCGGCACCCTCGCCGCCGCGGACGGACCCGCCACCGAGGTCGTGCTGCTCACCGGCTCCCAGCGCACCGCCGAGCGGCGGCAGGCCCTGCTGAAGCTGGCCTCGGGGGAGGCGGGCATCGTCGTGGGCACGCACGCCGTGCTCTCCTCCACGGTGGGCTTCTTCGACCTCGGCCTGGCCGTGGTGGACGAGCAGCACCGCTTCGGCGTGGACCAGCGCCAGTCGCTGCGCGAGGCCAACCCCGGCACCCACCTGCTCGTCATGTCCGCCACGCCCATCCCGCGGTCGGTGGCCATGACCGTCTTCGGCGACCTGGACCTCACCGTCCTGCGCGGTCTGCCGCGCGGTCGGCAGCCCGTGTCCACCCACGTGGCCCGCATGGCCCACGGCCCGCGGATCATCGCCCGCGTGTGGGAGCTGATCGCCGAGCACGTGGCCGCGGGGAACCAGGCGTTCGTGGTCTGCCCGCGCATCGACCCGGACCCCGGGGACCCCGCCCATGCCAATGTGGAGGAGATGGTCCGCCGCCTGGAGCACCTGCCGGCCCTGTCCGGCGTGCGCCTGGACATGGTCCACGGCCGCATGGACCAGGCGGAGCAGGAGGACGTCATGCGCGCGTTCGCGGAGCGACAGACCGACGTCCTCGTGGCCACCACCGTGGTGGAGGTCGGTGTGGACGTCCCCAACGCCACCGTCATGGCCGTCCTGGACGCCGAGGACTTCGGCCTCTCCACGCTCCACCAGCTCCGGGGCCGCATCGGCCGCGGCCCCGACCCCGCCGTCTGTCTGCTCGTCACCCGCCTGCCGGACGGACACCCCTCGCTCGACCGGCTCCAGGTCCTCGAGCGGACCGACGACGGCATGCTCATCGCGCAGGAGGACCTGCGCAGCCGCGGCGTCGGCGACGTGCTCGGCGCGGCCCAGTCCGGCATGCAGTCCGGTCTGGCCCACCTGGACGTCGTGGCGGACGCCGGCCTCGTCTCCCTGGCCGCCGACGCGGTCTCCGCTGCGCTCACCGCGGACGCCGGCCTCGAGGGCTGGCCCGGTGCCGTCGCGGAGGTCCGGCGCTGGGAGGCGGCCCACGCCCACGCAGCCGACTACGCCGAGAAGGGATGACCGACCTGCCATGAGCCGCATCATCGCCGGCGCCGCCTCCGGCATGCCCCTGGCCTCCGTCCGGGGCTCGGACACCCGTCCGACCACGGACCGGACCAAGGAGGCCCTCTTCTCCTGGCTCCAGTCCCGCGACTGGTGCGAGGACACGGTCGTGCTCGACCTCTACGCCGGCTCCGGCGCACTGGGCCTGGAGGCCCTCAGCCGCGGCGCCCGCTCCGCCACCCTCGTGGAGCGGGACCGGACGGCGCTCGAGGTCTGCCGCCGCAACACCGATGCCGTCAACCGGGCCCTCGGCCGGCGTGCCGGCACAGCCCTCGGCCAGTCGGTGGAGCGCTTCCTCGCAGGGCGGACGGAGGCCGACCTCATCCTGGCCGATCCTCCCTATCCGCTCGACGGCCCGGAACTCGACGGCGTCCTCGTGTCGGCGGCCGCGTCACTGACCCCCGGAGGGCTGCTCGTGCTCGAACGCTCCGCACGCAGCGCGCCGCCGACCCGTCCCGAGGGTCTCGAGGAGGTCGACGTGCGCACCTACGGCGAGACCGCGCTCTACTTCTGGCAGGACGTGCGCTGAGCCGTGGCCGTCGGGCACCCCGGCCCTCCGGGCCTGCCACCACGACGACGGCGCCTCGGCCCAGTCGGCCGCCGCCCGGCCACGAGACCGGGGGATGCAGAGGCCGAGGCCGAGGGGCCGTCGTCGGAAAGGAGGCGGGCTCAGCCGCGCAGCGAGGCCGCGTGCCGGACCAGGCGGTCCATGCCCTCGCCGATGACTGAGGCGTCCTTGCAGAAGGCGAGGCGGAGCCAGGAGCGCATGGTGTCGCCGTCCGCGCGACACAGGGCCGAGACCGGGATGGAGCAGACCCCTGCCGTGCGGATCCAGTCCTCGGCGGCGGTCCGGGCATCCTCCACTCCCCACGGGGAGAGGTCCACGGTGACGAAGTAGCCGGCCTGTGGCACCACCGGGTCCAGCCCGGCGGCACGGAGACCGGAGACGAGCAGGTCTCGTCCGGCGCGGTAGCGCTCACGCTGCTCGGCCAGATAGGCGTCCGCGCGGGGCAGGTACTCGGCGACCGCCAGCTGGTACGCCGGCCCGGAGGAGAACGTCAGGTACTGCTTCACGGCCCTCACCGCGGCGACGAGGTCCGCCGGACCCGTCAGCCAGCCGACCTTCCAGCCGGTGACCGCCAGCGACTTGCCGGCCGACGACGCCGTGAGCACCACGTCCTCGGAACCCGGGACGGCGCGGCCGGTCACGTGCTCGCCGTCGAAGACGAGGTGGTCGTAGACCTCGTCCGTGAGCACCAGGACGTCCCGCTCCGCGCAGAGGGCCACCAGGCGGGCGAGCAGCGGCCGAGGGTAGACGGCTCCGGTGGGGTTGTGCGGCGTGTTGAGGATGAGCATGCGGGTGCGGTCCGTGAAGGCCGCAGCGACCTCGTCCGGGTCCGGGAGGAAGGACGGCGGGCCCACAGGGACGGTGACGTGGCGGCCGCCGGCCAGGGCGATCGTGGCGGCGTGGGCGTCGTAGAAGGGCTCGACCGTGACGACCTCGTCGCCCGGGGAGACGAACGCGAGGACCGCGGCGGCGATGGCCTCGGTGGCGCCGGTGGTCACGAGCACCTGCGTGTCCGGGTCCTCGTCCACACCCCAGTGGCGGCGGCGGTGCTCGGCGACGGCCTGCCGGAGGGCGGGGGAGCCGGTGCCCGGCGCGTACTGGTTGGAGCCGGTGCGGACGGCATCGGCGGCCAGGGCGAGCAGCTCGTCCGGCCCGTCCTGGTCCGGGAACCCCTGGCCCAGGTTCACGGCGTCGTGCTCGAGGGCGAGGGACGTCATGGTCTCGAAGACCGTCGGCGCGGGGACGCCGTGCCTCAGCAGGCCGGCGGCCTCCGCCGTCGCCCGCCAGCGTGGGGCAGGGGCGTCGGCGGACGGGGTGTGGACATCGTGGGACGACGGGGGTGCCATGGGCTCGACTGTACTGAACGCTCCGGGCACGTGGGATAGGTTGGATCCATGCTCAGAGCCGTCTGCCCCGGATCCTTCGACCCGCTCCACCACGGCCACGTGGAGGTCATCGCGCGTGCGGCCAACCTCTTCGACGAGGTCGTCGTGGCCGTATCCGTGAATCCGGCGAAGACCTACCGCTTCTCCATGGAGGAGCGCATCGAGATGGTCGAGTCCACCTTCTCGTCCCTGGCGGGCGTCGTGGTCAGACCCATGGGCGTCGGGCTGCTGGCCGAGTTCTGCCGCGAGGCCGGCGCGAACGCCATCGTCAAGGGGCTGCGCAACGGCACGGACCTGGAGTACGAGCAGCCGATGGCCACGATGAACCACCATCTGACGGGTATCGAGACGGTCTTCCTCTCCGCTGATCCCCGCTACACGCATCTGTCCTCCTCGCTCATCAAGGAGGTGCACGGCCTCGGCGGCGACGTGTCCGAGTTCGTCCCGACCGCCGTGATGCAGCGGTTCGTGGGCTGAGGCCCTCTCATCGGCGCGTCATCCGCGCTCGCATAGACTCGACACAGACCACCGCACCCGAACTCGACGGCGGCACCCGGCCGCCTGGAAGGGGAACCATGTCTGCTCCGGACTCCGCCCGCCGCGCCTGCAAGGCCGTCATCCCGGCCGCCGGCCTCGGCACGCGCTTCCTGCCGGCCACCAAGGCGATGCCCAAAGAGATGCTGCCGGTCGTGGACCGCCCAGCCATCGAGTATGTCGTGCGCGAGGCCCGGGCCGCGGGCCTGGACGACATCCTCGTCATCACAGGCCGCAACAAGCGCGCCCTGGAGGACCATTTCGACCGTCACCCGGCCCTCGAAGCGACTCTGGAGAGGAAGGGCGACACCCGTCGCATCGAGATGATCCGCGAGTCGGACCTCGTCGGTGACATGCACTACGTCCGCCAGGGTCAGGCCCTCGGCCTCGGCCACGCGGTCGCCTGTGCGCGCCGTCATGTCGGCCAGGAGCCCTTCGCCGTGCTGCTCGGGGACGACATCATCCACGCCGAGGATCCGCTGCTCGAGCGCATGCTCGAGGTGCAGGCCCGCTACGGCGGCTCCGTGGTGGCCCTCATGGAGGTGCCGGAGGAGGCCGTCTCCTCCTACGGCGTCGCAGCCGTCGAGGCGGTGGAGGGCGAGGACGACGTCGTCCGCGTCTCCGGGCTGGTGGAGAAGCCCGCACGCGAGGATGCGCCGTCCACCCTCGCCGTCATCGGCCGCTACGTGCTGCATCCGGCGGTGTTCGACGTCCTGGACCGGACCCCTCCGGGCCGCGGCGGCGAGATCCAGCTGACCGACGCCCTGCAGACTCTCGCCGACGGCGACGCCGAGGGGCACGGCGTGCACGCCGTGGTCTTCACGGGCCGCCGCTACGACACCGGCGACAAGCTCGGCTACCTGCAGGCCGTCGTGGAGTTCGCCACGGCCCACCCCGAACTCGGCGCGGACATGACCGCCTGGCTCAAGGAGTACAGCGCCGACCTCTGAGCGTGCCGCGTTGCCGCGAGCTCGCGCGACCGGTTATGATGGACAGTCGGTTCTCCCTGGGCACCGGTGTGCCCGGGGTACGGTCTGCCCCACGAGACGAGAGGAGCGTCAGCAGATGAGTGCACCGCACCGCGACGCCGCGTCCCCGTGGGTCATCTCGGTGAAGGACCTGCTGCACAGCACGGGCCTCCAGCGTGAGGTCGCTGAGCAGTGGCCCGCCCCCGAGGGGCTGTCCATCCCCGTCCTCGGCGTCCCCGCCGGGGATCCCGTGGACGTGGACATCCGCCTGGAGTCCGTGCACGAGGGCGTCCTCGTCACGGGGACGGCGGACGTCGAGCTGCGCGGCGAGTGCGCCCGCTGTCTCGACCCGCTCGAGGTCGGCTTCACCGTCGACCTGCAGGAGCTCTACCTGACCGACCCGTCCGAGACGGACGACGAGGACCAGCAGGCGGTCGTCGACGAGACGATCGACCTGGAGCCCGTGCTCCGCGATGCCGTGGTCACGGCCCTGCCGTTCCAGCCGGTCTGCCGACCGGACTGCGAAGGGCTGTGCGCCGACTGCGGCATCCGGCTCGAGGACGCGCCCGAAGGGCACGGCCACGAGCGAGTGGATCCCCGCTGGGCGGCCCTGGCCGCCCTCGCGGAGACCGAACAGACCTCCACCCCCGAGACAGAAGAGAGATAGTCGTGGCAGTCCCGAAGCGGAAGATGTCCCGTGCCAACACCCGTGCCCGCCGTTCCCAGTGGAAGGCCCAGGCCCCGACCCTGATCAAGTCCGTCGAGAACGGTCGTGTCTCCTACCGTCTGCCGCACCAGGCCGAGCTGAAGACCGACTCCGCAGGCACCCCGCTGTTCTTCGAGTACAAGGGCCGCAAGGTCGCCGACGCCTGAGATGGCGCCCGCCTCCCCGCGGCAGGGGCGCCACGCGGCGCCTGACTCCGACCCGCTGTTCGAGCGTCTCGGCGTGACGATCACGTCCGAGACGCTCGAACTGGCGTTGACACACCGTTCCTTCGCCTACGAGCAGGGCGGCCTGCCGACCAACGAGCGCCTCGAGTTCCTCGGGGACGCCGTCCTCGGGTACGTGGTCACCGACCACCTCTTCAAGTCCTTCCCGGCCCTCTCCGAAGGCGACCTGGCCCGCCGCCGGGCGTCGATCGTCTCCACCCATGCGCTCGCCCACGTGTGCCGCGGGCTCGGAGTGGGGGCCCACATCCGCCTCGGCGAGGGCGAACGCCGCACCGGCGGCGCGGACAAGGACTCCATCCTCGCGGACACCTTCGAGGCGTTGATCGGAGCCGCCTACATCGACCACGGCCCCGTCGCCGCAGCGGCCCTCGTGCACCGTCATGTGCTGCCCCTGCTGGACGACCCGCAGATCGCCCGTGCCGGCACCGACTGGAAGACGAAGGTGGCCGAGGCCGCCTCCCGACATTCCCTCGGCGACGTGCGCTACGAGATCGTCGGGCAGGGCCCGGCGCATGACCCGCGATTCCGGGCCACCCTGTGGGTCGGCGGCACCGAGTACGCCTCCGCCGTCGCCTCCTCGAAGAAGCAGGCCGAACGCGACGCCGCGGCCGAGTCCTGGGCGCGGCTCGAGGCCGACCTGCCGACCGCGCGGGACTGATCAGGCGATGCCTGAGCTGCCCGAGGTGGAGGTCGTCCGCCGCGGACTCCTCCCGTTCACGGCCGGCGCGCACGCCGGCCGCCTCGATGTGCTCGAGCCCCGCAGCCTCCGCCGCTCGCCCGGCGGCGAGGAGTCGCTCCGCGCGGCCCTGGACGGCCGTCTGCTGGGGGCGCCGATGCGCCGCGGCAAGTTCCTCTGGATCCCCTTGGCCGAGGCGGGGGAGGCGGCCGTCGTCGTGCATCTGGGCATGTCCGGTCAGGTGAGGGTCGACGACGCGACACGCCCGGATCCGCCCCACCTCCGACTGCGTCTGCCCGTCATCGCCGCCGACGGCCGGGAGGCGGAGCTGCGCTTCGTGGACCAGAGGATCTTCGGCGGCTGGTGGTTGGACCGCCTCGTCACCGACCCGGCGACCGGCGAGCGGATCCCGACGACGGCCGCCCACATCGCGCTCGACCCCCTCCACCGGCAGTTCGATCCGGACGCGGTCCACGACCGCTGGCGCCGCTCGCGCACCCGGCTCAAGCGGGCGCTGCTGGACCAGTCCCTCGTCTCCGGGATCGGAAACATCTACGCCGACGAGGCCCTCTGGGCCTCGCGTCTGCACCCCGAACGACGCACCGCGACCCTCTCCCGGGCCCAGGGACACGCCGTGCTCACCGCAGCCGCCACCGTCATGGAACGGGCCCTCGCCGTCGGCGGGACCAGCTTCGACGCGCTCTACGTCAACGTGGACGGCCGCTCGGGATACTTCGCCCGGTCGCTCAACGCCTACGGTCGGACAGGGGAGCCCTGCCCCCGCTGCCGGGACGAAGGGCGGGACGGGGTGATCGTACGGGAGGCCTTCATGGGCCGCTCCTCCCATCGCTGCCGCCGCTGCCAGCCGCGTCCGCGCACCTGAGGGGCACCACGCCCGCCTACACTGATTCCCAGCCCCCGCCCGTACGACAGGAGAGATGCCGGTGACCTCCCGTGAGCCCGCAGAGCTCGACGAGCTCAGCGACCGGCACGCCGAGCCGGACCGCCGCCGGCGGCGCCGCTGGCCCTGGGTGCTCGGGGCCCTGGCGACCGTCGTGGTGGTCGCTCTCGTGCTGGTCGCACTGTACGCCGGAGCCCTGGCACGCAGCTACGACGACAACCGCCGCACCGTCTCCGCGCCCAACGTCACCGACGGCGAGGGTGGAGCGGTCACCGTCCTGCTGCTCGGCTCCGACTCTCGCGGCGAGGACGGCTCGGCTGACGTGGAGGGGGAGCGCTCGGACACCATGATGGTGGTCCACATCCCGGAGGACCGCAGCGGCGTCTACGTCATGTCGATCCTCCGCGACCTCTACGTCGACATCCCCGGCCATGGGAAGGGCAAGATCAACTCGGCCCTGGCCAAGGGCGGCTATGAACTGACCGTGGACACGGTCGAGGAGCTGCTGGACATCGAGGTCAACCACCTGGTCGAGATCGACTTCCAGGGCTTCCGCGGCGTCACCGAGGCCCTCGGCGGCGTGTCCGTCTGCAACCCCACGGCCT
This sequence comes from Micrococcus lylae, assembly GCF_900163825.1. NCBI lineage: Bacteria > Bacillati > Actinomycetota > Actinomycetes > Micrococcales > Micrococcaceae > Micrococcus > Micrococcus lylae. The sequence goes on from NZ_FUKP01000041.1 coordinate 36,255, forward strand.
TCTCGTCCGGTGTCAGGAACCCCAGCTACTTCCCCCGCGGCGAGATCCTGCTCCAGGACACCGCGGCGCTGCGGTACGTGCGCGAGCGGCACGCCTTCGCCCGCGGCGACCTCACCCGCGTCGAGAACCAGCAGCGCGTCGTGTTCGGCGCGCTCGACCGGTTCCTCAGCGTCGACGTGCTCGCCGACCCCCGTCGCACCATGGACGTGGTCTCCACCCTCTCCCGCCACCTGACGGTGGACGAAGGACTCGACTCGCGCCGGGTGGCCGGATACGGCTGGGACCTGCGGTCCATCGGCAGCGACGACGTCGAGATGTTCACCATCCCCAACGCCGGCGGTGCCGTCGAGGAGTCCGGCCAGCAGGTCGTCCTCCCGGACGAGCAGCAGCTCGACCGGCTCAAGGCCGCCTACGCGCGCGACGACCTCGGAGGCTACCTCCGCGAGGTGGAGCGCGAGGAGAAGGAAGCGGCCGAGCGCCGCAGGGCCGAGCGCCGCGCCTCCGAGTCCGCCGCGCCCTCCTCCTCGGACGGCGCGTCGAGCCCCGCGCCGGCGACCCCTGCTCCCGTGCCCGCCGTGGAGGACCCCTGTGGCTGACCGCGAGACGGCCCCGAGGGTCCTTCTGCTGACCCATTCCTACGCCCCGGAGGCCACGCCGCCGGCCCGGCGGTGGGAGGCGATCGTGCGCGGACTCGTCGCCGAAGGCTGGTCCGTGACGGTCCTCGCCCCCGGAGCCCCGGACCACGCCGCGCGGAGCGAACGGGGCGAACACGGCGAAACCGTCCTGCGCACGCGCTCACGGCGCGCCGAGTCCGGCGGGCGCAACGCGCGGTTCGCCGACGCCGTGATCCACGCCATCCAGAGCATCCCGCTCGGGCTGGCCGCCACCCGGCCCGACGTCGTCGTGGCCACCGTGCCTGCACTGCCGACCGTCGTCGCCGGCCGGGCGCTCGCCGTGCTGCGGCGCCTGCCGCTGGTCCTGGAGATGCGCGACGCCTGGCCGGACCTCGCCCGGGACGCCGGCCTGCGCAGCGGACCGCTGGGACGGCTCATGGAGCGCATCGTCGGAGGCGCCCAGCGCCGTGCGGACCTCGTGGTGACCGTCACCGCAGGGTTCGCCGAGACCCTCCGTGCACGCGGCATCGCCTGCGTCGAGACCCTCGGCAACGGCGTGGCGCTGGACGCCATCCCCGCCCTGCCTCCCCGGGACCGCCGTCCGGGCGACGAGCTCCACGTCCTCTACCTGGGCAACCACGGTGAGTCGCAGGGACTGGAGCGGCTGGTCGAGGCCGCCGCACGCCTGCGCTCCCGCGCGCCAGGGGTGCGTGTCCGCATGGTCGGCTCGGGCACCCGACGCGAGGAACTCCTCGCGCTCAACCGCAGGCGGGGCGAACCCGTCGAGATGCTCGACGCGGTCCACGGGCAGGCCGCCCGAGAGCACTACGCCTGGGCGGACACGGTGATGGTGTGCCTGCGCCCGGACTGGGCGAGCTTCCTCCACACCGTGCCGTCGAAGACCTACGAGCTGCTCTCCATCGGCCGGCACGTCACGGCCCAGATCCAGGGGGAGGCGGCCGCAGTCGTCGAGGCCGCCGGTGGAGGAGACGTCGTCGGTCCCACGGTGGACGACCTCGTCGCGCACCTCGAAGCGCTGTGGGCCGACCCCGCGTCGACCCGGACCACGGGCGCAGCCCGCGGCTGGGTGGCGAGCCACGCCGACCTGAGCACCATCGGCCACCGCTACGCCGAGCTGCTCTCGCGCACCGTCCTCCGGCGCCGCGGCCGGTTCTCCCGGCCGCGGATCTGAGCCTTCAGGAACCGTCCCGTCACCCCGAGGAGCCCCATGTCCCCGTCCGTGCGACGCCTCGCCTCCAACGCACTGCTGGCCGCGACGACCGCCGTGGACCACGTCCGCGACGATCCGGTCGTCCTCGCCCTGCAGATCTCGCGCCGCCTCCCGCCCGCCGTGCGGATGCGCCTGGGGGCCTGGGGAGCCGGCTGCTCCGCGAGCCTGCCGGTGCCCGCCGCCGTCGCCCTCGCCGCCGGGGGGCGGACAGAAGAGCTCGAAGAGCTGGTCGACCAGGTCCTGCGCAGCCCCCGCACGCACGGCGCGGACCCGGTGACCCGGGTGCGCCTGGCCGACGTCCTCCTCGCCGCCGACCGCCCCGACAGGGCCGAGCAGATCCTCGCGACGACATCCTCCGCCACGCCCGGATGGGCGGCGGCCCGTGCCCGTTCGCACTGGTATCACGGCCGGATGCGGCAGGCCGTGGCCGTCCTGGGCGGTTCTGCGCGCGAGAGGGCAGTCCGCGAGCGGCTCGGCTCGGAGCTGCGGGCGATGGAGGGGTGGATCCCGACCCTGCAGCCCCCGGGCGCGCCGTACCGACCGGTCGCGGACCGGGTGCTGTTCGTGCTCACCAACTCCCTGCCGCACACCGGTTCCGGCTATGCACAGCGGTCCCACAGCCTGATGCTGGCCGTGCGTGACTGCGGGTGGGACCCCGAGGCCGTCACGAGACTCGGGTGGCCGGTCCAGACCGGCGTGCTCCAGGCGGCCGACCGGGACGAGGTCGACGGGATCCGCTACCACCGTCTGCTGGCGCCGAGGCTCCTGCCGGGCTTCGACCGACGCCTGCAGCAGAACGCTGAGGAGCTCCTGGCCCTCGTGCTGGAACGGCGTCCCGCCGTCCTGCACACGACCACCCACTGGGTCAATGCCGTCGTCGTCCGTGCCGTCGCGGAGGCCGTGGGGATCCCCTGGGTCTACGAGGTGCGCGGCCAGCTCGCCGACACCTGGGCCTCCACCCGGGGGACCGCCGCGCTGTCCTCGGAGCGGTACCGGCTCTTCACCGCCCGCGAGGCCGACGCCGTCCGCTCCGCGGACGCGGTCGTGACCCTGGCCGAGACCATGCGGGCCCGGGTCGCCGCCGACGGTGTCGACCCCGACCGCATCGTGCTGAGCCCGAACGCCGTGGGCGGGGCCTTCCTCGACCCGTCCGGAGACGCCGCGCAGGCGCGACGCAGCCTGGGCCTGGACCCGGACGCGGAGTACGTGGGGACGGTCAGCTCGGTGGTCCCCTACGAGGGGCTCGACGACCTCGTGCGTGCCGTCGCCCTGCTGACCGCCTCCCGTCCCCGCCTCCGCCTGCTCGTCGCCGGAGACGGCACGGCGCTGCCGGGGCTGCGGCGCCTGGCCGATGAGCTGGGGATCGGCGACCGCGTCGACCTGATCGGCCGCGTGGACCGCAGTCTTGCCCCGACCTGTCACCGTGCCCTGGACGTGTTCTGCGTCCCCCGAAAGGACACCACCGTGACCCGCTCGGTCACACCGATGAAGCCTCTGGAGGCCATGGCGTCCGCGCGCGCAGTCCTGGTCTCCGACCTGCCTGCGCTCAGGGAGATCGTGCGGGACGGGGAGACCGGCGTCCTCGTCCCCGCCGAGGACCCCGAGGCCTGGGCGGAGGCCCTCGACGCGGTCCTCACGGAGGGTGCCCGGCGGCGCGCACTGGGCGCAGACGCGCGCGAGTGGGTGCTGGCGGAGCGGACCTGGGCCGCGAACGCCCGCCGCTACGTCCAGATGTACGCGGAGATCACATCCGGGCATGCCGCCGGGGACAGGGCCGAACCGTATACTGGCCGGTGACCCCTGACACGTCGTGCGCCCAGGCGCAGCGATCGGGGTCGCGTGACTCCCATAGACAGGAAGAGGAACACCACGGATGTCTGAGATCCAGAGCGTTGCCGTCATCGGGCTCGGCTACATCGGCCTGCCGACCGCCGCCATCCTCGCCGAGAACGGCGTGAAGGTGCACGGCGTCGACGTCAGCGACCGCACCGTCGACGCCGTCAACGAGGGTCGAGTGCCCTTCGTCGAGCCGGACCTGGCCGACTTCGTCAAGCGCGCCGTGGACAAGGACATGCTCTCCGCCTCCAAGGAGACTCCGAAGGCCGATGCCTACATCGTCGCCGTGCCGACCCCCTTCAAGGGCGACCACGTCCCGGACCTGAGCTACATCGAGGCCGCCGCCCGCGGTCTGGCCCCGCAGCTGACCGGCGACGAGCTGGTCATCCTCGAGTCCACCTCGCCCCCCGGCGCCACCGAGCACATGGCCGAGGTCATCTACGCCGAGCGCCCGGACCTGCGCGAGGCCGGCCTCGACTTCGCCCACTGCCCGGAGCGCGTGCTCCCGGGCCGCGTGATGGTCGAGCTCGTCACCAACGACCGCATCGTCGGCGGATCCACCCCGGAGGCCGCGCAGCGCACCGAGGCGCTCTACCGGACCTTCTGCAAGGGTGAGATCCTGCTCACCGACTGCAGGACCGCGGAGATGGCCAAGCTCGTGGAGAACTCCTTCCGCGACGTGAACATCGCCTTCGCCAACGAGCTGTCCGTGATCTGCTCCGAGCAGGGCATCGACGTCTGGGAGCTCATCGAGCTCGCCAACCACCACCCGCGCGTGAACATCCTGCAGCCCGGCCCGGGCGTGGGCGGCCACTGCATCGCCGTTGACCCGTGGTTCATCGTGGACGCCGCTCCCCAGAGCGCTCGCATCATCCGCGCGGCCCGCGAGATCAACGACGCCAAGCCGCAGTGGGTGATCGACCAGGTCAAGGCCGCGGCCTTCGACGTGCAGCAGGAGACCGGCCGCGCTCCGGTCGTGGCCGCCCTGGGCCTGGCATTCAAGCCGAACATCGACGACCTCCGCGAGTCCCCCGCGCTGAACATCGCCCACGATCTGGCGGACCAGTTCTCCGGGTCCGAGGTCCTCGTGGTCGAGCCGCACGTCGAGGAGCTGCCGGTCAAGCTCGAGGGCAAGCCCAACATCCGCTTCGTCTCCGCCGAGGAGGCCGTGGAGAAGGCCGACATCGTCCTGCTCCTGGTGGACCACGATGCCTTCGCCGACCTCGGCTCCGAGGTCGAGGGCAAGCACGTCATCGATACCCGAGGCCAGTGGCGCTGACCGCTGCATGACATCGGGCGACGGGCTCCCCCGGAACGGGCGGCCCCGTCGCCCCGCCCGTCCCGCGGACCGGGACGGAGGACGCGAACGAGGAGGACGGCATGCGGCTGTTGGTGACCGGCGGAGCCGGCTACATCGGATCCCACTTCGTCTCCGCGGCCCGACGGCGGGGCCTGGAGGACATCACCGTCGTCGACGACCTGTCGACAGGTCTGCGACGCCGGGTCCCGGCGGAGGTCCCGCTGCACGAGATCGATCTGTCCCGAGACAGCTCCGTCCCCGAGCTCACGGCGCTGCTGCGGGACCGGGGGATCGACGTCGTCGTCCACTTCGCCGCGAAGAAGGTCGTCGGTGACTCGGTGGTGCAGCCGGAGGAGTACTTCCGTGCGAACATCGGCTCCACGGTGAACCTGCTCACAGCCATGCGCGCCGCGGACGTGGACTCCATGGTGTTCTCCTCCTCCGCGGCCGTGTACGGCGAGCCGGAGGCCACCGTCGTGTACGAGGACACGCCGACGGCGCCCATCAACCCGTACGGCCAGTCCAAGCTCGTCAGCGAGCTGTCCCTCGAGAACGCGGCGCGGGCCTGGGGGCTCCGGGCCGTCGCGCTGCGGTACTTCAACGTGGCGGGAGCGGAGAGCGCACAGCTGGCCGACACCACCACCACGAACCTCATGCCGGCGATCCGAGACGTGATCACCCGGGGCGACCGGCTCTCGGTCTTCGGCTCGGACTACGACACGGTCGACGGCACCTGCGTGCGCGACTATGTGCATGTGGTCGACCTGGCCGAGGCACACCTCGCCGCCCTGCCGGCCGTCACCCGGGACGCCCCGGCCCGGACCCTCGCCTACAACGTCGGCACCGGACAGGGCAGCAGCGTGCTCGAGATCGTCGAGGCGTTCCGCTCCTATCCCGGCATCACGCTGGACTACGACCTGTGTCCGCGCCGCCCCGGGGACCCCGGGGCTCTCACGGCCGACGTCTCGCGCATCGCGGAAGATCTCGGCTGGACCTCGCGCCACTCACGGGAGGACATCGTCGCCTCCGTGGTGGACTTCGCTCCGCTGGCCGACTGACCGCCACCCACCACCGGGCAGCACACCGACCCCCTGAACCCTGACTACCGAGGACTCGCATCAATGATCCAGCTGTTCCTTCGATTCTCACGACGACAGCAGCTCGTGATGGGGCTGTTCGTGCTCCTCGCGCTGGTCGGGACCGTCCTGGCCTTCATCGTGGACCACACCGTCCTGATCATCGGCCTGTTCTGGATGCTGTGCGCCGCGGTCTTCGTCATGATCATGTACCACCGCCGGCTGAACGCGAAGATCACGCGCTTCGCCCGCGTCCGAGGCGCCGCCGCGCCGGGGTCGGCCGCGCGCAAGCCCGCGTCCAAGGGCACGGCGGCGCGGCTGTCCTCCCCGGAGTCGCTCGAGTCCCTCCGGGCCGCGTTCGAGCGGCGGGGCACCGTGGCCGCGGGCCTGCCGTTCGCCCGCAAGCTGATCCAGGAGAAGGGCGACATCAGCGGTGCCCGCGAGGTGCTGGACCAGATCCGGGACAAGAGCGGTCTGAAGGAGGCAGAGCTCGGCTACATCCGGCGCGTCGACTCACTGCACCGCTTCCTCTCCGAGGACGTGGAGCTGCCGCAGCGACACCGCAGCTACAACTACGTCCCCGTGCGGAACAAGGTCATGTACGCCGTGGGCATGTCTCCGGTGTCCGTCACCAACGGCTACACCTCGCGCACCAAGGGCGTCGTGGAGGGGCTGACCGGTCAGGGCCTCGACGTGTTCGTGGCCCCGATGCCGGGCAAGCCGTGGGACAAGAAGACCGTCCAGGGGGGCCGTCGCGTCCCGGCAGAGCAGCGCCGCTACGTCGAGGAGATCGACGACGTCCGCTACGTCCACAACCCGGGCATCCCCGCCTGGGAGGGCGACATCGACATCTTCTTCCAGGTGGCCGCCGACGCCTACGTGCGCGAGGCCATGATCGAGAAGCCGGAGTACATCCTGGCGGCCTCCAACTACCTGTCCGCGCTGCCGGCGCTGATCGCCGCCCGTCGCCTGGGCATTCCGTTCGTCTATGAGATGCGCGGCTTCTGGGAGGTCTCTGCCGCCTCCGTCCGCGAGGGCTGGGCCGACTCCGACCAGTACCGCCTCGACCGTCGCATGGAGGACCTCGTCGCACGCTCCGCCGACCGCGTCGTCGTCATCACCGAGGAGATGCGCCAGGACCTGATCGCCCGCGGTGTCGACGGCGACCTCGTCTCCGTGGCGCCCAACTGCGTGGACGCGGACACGTTCGCGCCGCTGGGCAAGGACACAGCCCTGCTGCGCAGCCTCGGCTTCTCCGAGCCGGACCTGCCGGTCGTCGGCTTCGCCGGCAGCGTGACCGACTACGAGGGCCTCGACCTCGTCGCCGAGGCGCTGGCCACCCTGAAGGGCCGAGGAATCCGGTTCAATTTCCTCGTGATGGGCGGCGGCGCCTACCTGGACCGCCTCAAGGCCCTCGTCTCCGAGCTGGGCCTCGACGCTCAGACCCGCTTCGTCAGCGGTGTCCCGAACGCCAAGATGCCCGCCTACCTCTCCAGCATCGACGTCTTCCCGCTGGCCCGGAAGTCCCTGCCGGTGACCGAGCTCGTCTCCCCGCTCAAGCCGCTCGAGGCGATGGCGGTCGGCGGTGCGGTCGTCCTCTCGGACGTCTCGCCGCACACGGTGTTCTGCGGGCCGGACCAGGCGACCGCACTGAGCTTCGCCAAGGACGACGTGGCGAGCCTGGTCGACCGTCTCGCCGAGGTCCTCGAGGATCGCGAGGCCGCCCGGGCCATGGGCGTGCGCGCCCGTCGTTGGGTGAAGGAGAACCGCAGCTGGTCCGTCACGGGCTCCCGCATCGCCGAGGCACTGGGGTCGCTGTCGCGCGACGGCCGCATCGCGGGGGCCGACGCGGAAGCCGAGCGACCGCTGAAGGACTTCACGGTCGCGTTCATCGGCGACGTCTTCACCTCGGACACCTTCGTCCCGGAGCTGACCGCCCTGCGCGTGCGTCCGGACGACTGGAACGAGCAGTTCCAGACGCACAGCGTCGACGCCCTGTTCATCGAGTCCGCCTGGCAGGGCAACGACGGCGCCTGGACGGGCATCATCGGCTACTACGACGACGAGACCCATGCTCCGATCGCAGAGCTCATCGCGCACTGTCGTCAGCACGGCATCCCGGTGATGTTCTGGAACAAGGAGGACCCGGTCCACTACAACCGCTTCAAGCGGACCGCCTCCCTCTGCGACTACGTGTTCACCACGGACGCGCGGACGATCGTGGACTACAAGTCCCTGCCGGACAACCAGATCAAGACCGTGGCCTCCGCCCCGTTCGCCGCGCAGCCGCTGCTGCACAACCCCCTGCCGAGCACGCGAGAGCAGGACGAGAGCATCGCCTACGGCGGCACCTACTACGGCGACAAGTACGCGACCCGCAAGCAGGGGCTCGACTTCCTGTTCTACGAGTCCGCACCGTTCGGCCTCGCCATCTACGAGCGGGTGCACAACGACCCGAACTCGCCGTACCGCCTCCCGGACCGGTTCCGCCGGTACGCCCGGCAGAGCCTCAGCTACCCGGACATGTGCCAGGCCTACAAGGCCCACCCGATCCACCTCAACGGCAACTCCGTGGTGGACTCCCCGAGCATGTTCTCCCGCCGCGTCGTGGAGATCACCGCGTCCGGCTCGACCGTGCTCAGCTCGGCCGGCCGCGGCGTGGACGAGACCCTCGCCGGGACCGTGCCGACCGTGACCACCCCGGATCAGGCGAACGGCCACCTCGAGGCATGGAAGGGCTCCGAGGCGCTGCGCCACGAGGGCCTGTGGAAGGCGTTCCGCCACGTGTACGAGGCGCACACCTGCGCCCATCGTCTGGTGTACATGATGCGCGTGGCCGGCTTCCGGGTGCAGAGCCCGGCGACGGCCCCCGTGGCGGTCGAGTGCTCGCGCGAGGACGTGCAGCTCTTCGAGGCTCAGACCGTCCGTCCGGCCCTGTACCTGCTCACCGACTCGACCGACGGTGTCCAGGCCTCCTGCCCGGTGGTCCACGCCGAGGGTGAGGCACGCGTGGCTGCGCTGCGCGAGGCCGGCATCGGCCACGTCGTGGTGCACCGCGCCGGTGCCCCCGCTCCGGAGGCCCACCTGCTCGAGGACATGTCCCTGGCCCTGCGCTTCGGCGACTGGAAGGCGGTCGGCACCCGCACGGTCTCCTGGGGCAAGGGCGAACCGCACGTGCGCATCGCTGCGCTGACCTCGGACATCGAGCCGGGCACGGTCCTGCTCGCCGAGGACGTCTACGAGGCGTGGCTGCAGGGCTCCCCGCCGGCGCTCGACGACGACCAGGTCTTCGCCTGGCAGCGGGTGGTGGACCGTGACGGCTCCGCCCAGGCCTCCGGAGGAACGGCGGCGGTCGTCTCCGGCACCGCGTCGAGCCCCGTCGGTGCCGGTGCCGCAGCGGCCGGTGCATCGGGTGTGCAGGCCTCTGCCGGCCTGCCCGACGGGTCCCAGGACGTCGCCGGCGCCGTCATGGTGGGCGAGGAGACCACGCAGCCCCTGACGGTGCTGGTGGCCGGTCACGACCTGAAGTTCTTCCCGCAGATCACCGCCGTGCTGGAAGGAGCGGGCCACCGCGTCATCGTCGACCAGTGGGGCGGCCACGACATCCACGATGAGCAGCAGAGCCGCCGTCTCCTCGCCGAGGCCGACGTGGTGTTCTGCGAGTGGGCGCTGGGCAACGTGAAGTGGTACAGCCGGAACAAGCGTGAGGGACAGCGCCTGATCGTGCGCCTTCACGCCCAGGAGCTGCGCACCCGCTTCCTCCGGGAGGCGGATCTGAAAGCCGTGGACACCTTCGTCTTCGTCTCGCCGGTCGGCATGCGCCGCGCGCAGATCACCTTCGGTGTCCCGGCCGAGCGCTCGGTGGTCATCGGCAACACCTTCGACTTCGACGCCTTCGCGGCGCCTCGTACGGACCCGGACCCGCACGTGCTGGGCATGGTGGGCTCGGTGCCGCAGTCCAAGCGACTGGACCTGGCGCTCGACGTGATGGAGCGTCTCACGGCCGAGGACCTGGGCTACCGCCTCGTGGTCAAGGGCAAGGAGTACATGGAGTACCCGTGGCTGATGAACCGTGAGCCCGAGCGCGAGTACTTCGAGGCGCAGTATGCCCGCCTGACGGACTCTCCGGCGCTCCAGGGCGCCGTGGAGTTCGGCGGGCACAGCGCCGACATCGCCGAGTGGTACCGCACCGAGCCCGGATTCATCCTCTCCACGAGCGACCACGAGGGCACCCACCAGGCCATCGCCGAGGGCGGCGCCGCCGGCTGTGTGCCGATCATCTGGCCCTGGGCGGGCGCCGAGTTCGTGTACGGAGAGCGGTGGCTCGTGGAGGACGCCGCCGAAGCCGTGGACCGGGTCCGTCGCCTGACGGCGGACCGGGACCGGTTCCTGCAGGAGTCCGCCGAGGTGCGCGAGTTCATGCGCAGCCACTTCGCCCCGGCGACGATCGGCGCCCAGATCCTCGAGGTGGTCGAGGGACGCCGCCGCTGAAGAGTGATCGCGCACCGCGCGGATCCGAACGACGAGGGGCCCGCCCCGCAGCCGTGCTGCGGGGCGGGCCCCGTCTCCGTCGTGACGGCCCCGTTGTGACGGCGCGGGCCGCGCGGTCAGGTTCAGGCGTCCACGGTGCCGGCCGTGCGGTCAGGTGTCCACGGTGCCGCGGCGGATGTCCTCGATCCGCTCCTCGAAGGTCGAGGCGTAGCGCGCCTTGACCTCGAGGGCCTTCTTCTCGCCGTGCTTACGGAGGGCGTTCATGAACATGCTGTAGTCCTTCATGACGCGCATGGTCTCCCCGTCCTCGACGATCTCGCCCTTGTCCATCCAGACCACGCGTGTGCAGAGCTCCCGGATCACGGGGGCGGAGTGGTTCACCAGGAATCCCGTGCCGGACCGTGCGATGAGGTCCTTCATGGCCTGGTTCGACCGCTCCCGGAAGGCATCGTCGCCGGTGGAGAGCGCCTCGTCGATCATGATGATGTCCGGCTTGGCGGCCACCGAGATGGAGAAGCGCAGCCGGGCCCGCATGCCGGAGGAGTAGGTGCGCATGGGCATGCGGATGGAGTCACCGATGTCCGCGAGCTCGGCGACCTGCGCGATCCGGGCCTGGACCTCGTCCGGGGTGAGCCCCATGGCGAGCAGGCCGATGCGGATGTTGTCGAGGCCCGTCAGATGCGGCATGAGGGCCGCTCCCACGCCCATGAGCTGGGGCTTCGAGGCGGCGAAGACCTCGCCTGTGGTCGGGGCCTCGACGCCGGCGAGGACGCGCAGCAGCGCGCTCTTGCCGGAGCCGTTGCGGCCCACGAGGCCGATGAACTCGCCCTGGCGCGCAGCCAGGCAGACGCCGCGGACGGCGTGCACCACTCCGCGCTCACCGGCGGACGAGAAGAGCCCGCGCGTCTTCTCCTCGCGGGCGATGCGCACCGGGTAGTCGAGCGTGATGTCGGTGGCCAGGAGGGTGAGGTCTCCGAACTGCCGTGCGTCGTCCGACGCGTCGGTGTCTGCGCGGCCGGACTCGCCGGCGTTCCTGTCATCGGTACTGGTCACGGCCGTAGGACTCCTCTCCGAGCCAGAAGACGAAGAAGCCCACCACGGACAGACCGACGGCGTACGCGCCGAGGGTGGCCCAGTGGGCGGCGGACGGCATGACGCCGTCGATGATGAGGTCGCGGTACATCGTGAGGACGACGAACACGGGATTTATCTCGATGATGTCGTGGAGCACCGGGTACCGGTCGGTGAAGCGGGTGATCGGGAAGATCACGCCGGAGCCGTACATCAGGATGCGGGTCACGAACTGCATGAAGCGGCTGACGTCCGGGAACAGGGTGCTCGCCCGCGCCAGCAGGAGCATGATGCCGAAGTTCATGAGGATGTGCAGGGCGAGCACGACCGGGACCAAGAGCCAGGTCCACTCCGGCGTCTCGTGCGGGGGGATGACCAAGACGAGCACGAACATCACGCCCACGGCGAGCATGCGCTGCAGAACGTCGAAGAGCAGATCCGCGATCGGCAGGGCCATGCGGGGGAACTGGAAGGCCCGTGTCAGGGACATGTTCGAGGAGATCGTCCGGGTGCCGCCGGTGAGTGCGGCACCGGTGAACTGGAACATGAACACGCCGATGATGACGAAGGCGACGTAGTTCGACATGCCGCGGTCGAGCTGGAGGAGCACGCCGAAGACCAGCCAGTAGAACGTGGCGTCGAGCAGCGGGCGGAGGATGAGCCAGAAGGCACCGAGCCGGCTGTCGTCGTTGCTGGTCACCACACGGCTGCGGGACTGCCACCAGATGAAGTGGCGACGCTGCCAGAGCTGACGGATGTAGCTGCCGAGCCCGGGACGTCCGGTGACCGAGGTCAGGTGGGACGCGTCGCCGTAGGCGTCGTGGACGGCGCTGCGGAACTCGTCGGTCCGGGACGCGGGTCGCCCGTCGTGGCGCTGTGTCGACATGGGTGTGTGCGCCTGCCTTTCTCACCGTGTGTCCCATGGACGTCGGGTGGCGGCCAGGGGGTCGTGTCACGGTCGCGCGCCGTCGTCAGCGCCGTGCGGGGCACGGCACGACGGCGCCGTCGCCGCCGGAAGGCGGCGTCGACCGCTGTACCAGTGTAGGAGACCGCGCGGTGCCGGCGGCGATCCTGCGTGCCGAGCCGGTGCCGGCCGGGGCCGTGGACTATGGTGGGGGCAACTCGAGGGCGGGCGACATGTGCCCGGAGAACCAGTGGCCTCGAGACCGCCGACTCCCACACAGCGAGGAACACTGTGAAGAAGATCATGCCGATCTACGGCACCCGTCCGGAGGCCATCAAGGTCGCCCCGATCGTGAAGGCGCTGGAGGCGTCGGACCAGTTCGACTGCGTCGTGGCCGTCACCGGCCAGCACCGCGAGATGCTGGACCAGGTCAACGAGCTGTTCGGCATCGTCCCGGCCCACGACCTGAACATCATCCAGCCGCGCCAGACCCTGAACTCGATCTTCGCGAAGATCCTCGAGGGCGTGGACCGCATCCTGGTGGAGGAGAAGCCGGACGCGGTCGTCGTCCAGGGCGACACCACCACCTCCACCGCCGCCGCGATCGCCGCGTTCAACCTGCAGATCCCGGTGGTGCATGCCGAGGCAGGCCTGCGCAGCTTCGACATCATGTCCCCGTTCCCGGAGGAGGCGAACCGCAAGCTCACCTCCCAGCTCGCGTCCCTGCACCTGGCGCCGACCCGTGTGTCCAAGGCGAACCTGCTGCGCGAGGCCGTGGACGAGGCCGATGTGTACATCACCGGCAACACCGTGATCGACGCCCTCCTGGAGGTCGTGGACAAGAAGATCCCGTTCACCGACCCGCAGCTGGCGGAGGTCGAGCAGAAGGTGGCGCAGGGCACCAAGGTCGTGTTGGTCACCACCCACCGCCGTGAGAACCAGGGCGAGGCCATGCGCGGCGTCGGTCGTGCCCTGGCCCGCCTGGCGAAGCAGAACCCGGAGGTCCTCTTCGTCCTTCCGGCCCACAAGAACCCGGTGGTCCGCGAGGCCGTCCTGCCGTTCCTCGAGGGCCTGGAGAACATCGTGGTCACCGAGCCGCTGGCCTACGGCGAGTTCACCCACATGCTGTCCCTGGCGAACGTCGTGCTCACCGACTCCGGCGGCGTCCAGGAGGAGGCCCCGGGCCTCGGCAAGCCGGTGCTGGTGATGCGGGAGAACACCGAGCGCCCGGAGGCGGTGGAGGCCGGCACCGTCCGCCTCATCGGCACCGCCGAGGACGTCGTGTTCGAGCAGGTGCAGACCCTTCTGCACGACGAGGCCGCCTACAAGGCCATGGCCAACGCGGTGAACCCCTACGGCGACGGCAGGGCCGCCGGCCGCACCGTCTCCGCCATCGCTCAGATGCTGGGTGTCGGCGAACGGGACTCCGAGTTCGACGACGGCCTCGGGGAGCGCTGAGCCACCAGCCTCCGCCGGCAGGCCCACGACGACGGAGCCCGCCTTCCGCTCAGGAAGGCGGGCTCCGTCGTGTCCGGGATCCCGGCACTGACGTGCCGGCGGTGCAGGCGAGGCGGGCGACGGGGTGGGGGACCGTCGTCGGGAAGCAGCAGGCCCGGCAGCGATGCCTGCGTGCCGCTCAGCTCTCCTCGGGCGAGGTGCGCGGCTTCTCCGGCGGGACGATGACCGGCAGGGTGCCCGTGCGGGGCCCGCCGGGGCGGACCGGCAGGTTGGTCTCCGGGGCGCGGGCCCAGGCGATCGCACCGATGGCCAGGACGGCGCCGGTGGCGAAGAAGGCCCAGTCCCAGCCCCACATGTCCGCCATGGCACCGGCGAGCAGCGGACCGATGATCGCGCCCATGTCTGCGGACATCTGGGCCGTGGACATGACGTGGCCGGCCTTGCGCTCCTGGCCGACCATGTCTGCGATCGCCGCCTGCTGCGGGGAGTTGAGGGTGCCGGTGCCCGCGCCGGCCAGCAGACAGGCGACGAGGAACAGCGCGGGGGAGGAGGCGAGGCCGATCAGGCCCGTCATGACCGCGGTGGTGGTCAGACCGATCAGGATCAGGGGCTTGCGTCCGTGGACGTCGGACAGGCGTGAGCTGAACGTCACGGCGGTGACGTTCCCCGCGGCGAACAGGGACAGGGCGAGGCCGGACATCAGGGCGCCGTCCACCGCGTACCCGAACAGGGCTGCGCCGGCGAACGCGGTGGAGGCGTAGAGCGGCATCACGGAGTTGCGGACGCCGAAGGTGGCCCAGCCGTTGGAGAAGAAGGAGACGAGCGCGGCCCGGTAGGAGGGCAGTGCGAGGGCCTCCTTCAGCGGCATCGGCGGTCGGGAGTCCTGCACGCGGCGGTCGGCGCGGCGGGTGTCCTTGAGCTGGAAGAACACCAGCGCCGCGGCGCAGACCAGAGCGGTGCCGTAGATGAGGAACGGGATGCGGAAGCCGAACACGGACAGCGCCGAGCCGACGATCGGGCCGACGATGTTCCCGACGAGGAAGGCGGAGGCGTAGGCGCCGGAGACACGGCCGCGGATGGTGGGCGGGGACTTGCGGGCCAGGAACGCCATCGCGGAGACGGTGAAGAGGGTGGAGCCGATCCCGCCGAGGGCACGGAAGACGATGAGCTGGGTGAAGTCCTGGGCGAAGGCCGTGAGGAACATGGACAGGGCCACGATCAGCACGCCGGTCATGTACACGGGCGTCTCGCCGAGCCGGTTCGTCAGCCGTCCGGACACCGGGGCGAAGAGCAGACGCGTGACGCCGAACGCGGACACGACGGATGCCACGGCCATCGCAGAGGCGTTGAAGGAGTGGGCGTAGGCCGGCAGCAGGGGAGCGATGAGGCCGAAGCCGATGGCGATCGTGAACGCGGCGGCCACCATGACCTTGATCTCACGGGGGAGGGGGATGCGGGTCGCGTCAGATCGTCGGGTGGCCATAGGGCGGATTGTCTCACGGAGCGGCAACGGGGTCTGTGACAGACTGGAAGCGTGGAGTTCACTCTGATCATCGCTGTTGTCATCGCCCTCGCCGTGGGCGTGGTCCTGGTCGGCTTCCTCGACCGCCGCCCCGCGCCGCCGAAGGGCACCTACAAGGAGGTCCGGGACCCCGACGACCCGGGCCGTGGCGGCACCGCCGTCCTCGAGCGCGAGCCGGAGGTCGTCGAGCCCGAGGCCGAGCCGGAGCCGGAGGTCGTCGAACCCGAGCCGGAGGTCGTCGAGCCCGAGGCCGAGCCGGAGCCGGAGGTCGAGCGGCCGGAGGCCGCGGGCTCGCGCCTGCAGCGCCTGCGCGCCCGGCTGCTGAAGTCCAACAACGTCTTCGGCAAGAGCCTGCTGGCCCTGCTCTCCCGCGACCGGATCGACGAGGACGTCTGGGACGAGGTGGAGGAGACCCTCCTCATGGCGGACCTCGGCACGGAGCCGACCATGGAGCTCGTGGACCGCCTCCGCGACCGCGTGAAGGTCGAGGGCACCCAGGACCCGGAGCAGGTCCGCTCGCTGCTGCGCGAGGAGCTGCTGGCCATGGTGGACCCGTCCATGGACCGCCGCCTCGAGGCCTCCCGCAAGGGCGACCGCCCGGCCATCACGATGGTCGTGGGCGTCAACGGCGTCGGCAAGACGACCACCGTGGGCAAGCTGGCCCGTGTGCTCGTGGCCGAGGACCGCAAGGTCGTCCTCGGCGCCGCGGACACCTTCCGCGCCGCCGCCGCCGAGCAGCTCGCCACCTGGGGTGCCCGCGTGGGCGTGGACACCGTCCGCTCGGACAAGGACGGTGCGGACCCGGCATCGGTGGCCTATGAGGCCGTCGCCGAGGGGATCCGCCAGGAGGCGGACGTCGTGCTGGTGGACACCGCCGGACGGCTGCAGAACAAGGCCAACCTCATGGACGAGCTGGGCAAGATCAAGCGCGTCATCGAGAAGCAGGGCGAGGTGGACGAGGTCCTGCTGGTCCTGGACGCCACCACCGGTCAGAACGGGCTGACCCAGGCCAAGGTGTTCGCCGAGGTCGTGGACGTCACCGGCATCGTGCTCACCAAGCTCGACGGCACCGCCAAGGGCGGGATCGTCGTCGCCATCCAGCGCCAGCTGGGCGTTCCCGTGAAACTCGTCGGCCTGGGCGAAGGCGCCGACGACCTGGCGCCGTTCAGCGCCGAGGGCTTCGTCGACGCGCTGCTCGCCGACTGACCCCGCCGGTCCCGCGGACAAGGGGACCCACGATGACGGCTCCGTCGCCCTCCGAGGCGACGGAGCCGTCGTCGTTCCCGCACCGGGACGACGGGGTCGGATCCGGCCGGCTGTCGGCTGTGTCACACGATGGAAACGATCCCTTACCTCCCCGCAACACGGGGGCGCGCAACGGGCAACACGGGACGGGGAGCCTGGTCACAGGTCGCGACCCGGTCCATCCCCGCCGGCGCCGCGGCGGCCCCCCACACGACGCACGGAGAGGACGACGAGAGATGGACGTCGAGCTGACCCCCCTGAGTGCCGAGGCGGTGTGGACCATGGTCTGCGCCGGGCTCGTGCTGCTGATGACCCCCGGACTGGCCTTCTTCTACGGCGGCATGACGCGCGCCAAGGCCTCCCTGAACATGATGATGATGTCCTTCATCTCCATGGGCCTGATCGGCGTCGTGTGGGTGCTGTGGGGCTACAGCATGACCGGCGGCGACGGCTTCGCCGGGATCGTCGGCAACCCGTTCGCCGACTTCGGCCTCTACGGCGCGGTGAACACCGAGGACCTCGTGGGCATCGGCTTCGGCGCCACCTTCGCGATCATCACCGTCGCCCTGATCTCCGGCGCGGTCGCCGACCGTGCCACGTTCAGCACCTGGTGCGTGTTCGTCCCCGTCTGGGTGACCCTCGTCTACTGCCCGATGGCCTTCATGGTCTGGGGCGGCGGCCTGCTCTCCGCCGACGGCGCCATCGGCTCCGTGGTCGGCGAGGCCGTCGACTTCGCCGGCGGCCTCGTGGTGCACACCGCGGCCGGCGTGGCCGCCCTCGTGCTGGCCCTGATGATGGGCAAGCGCGCCGGCTTCGGCGTGGATCCGGGCCACCGCCCGCACAACATCCCCTTCGTGATGCTCGGCGCCACCCTGCTGTGGTTCGGCTGGTTCGGCTTCAACGGCGGCGCCGCCACGGACGTCCAGACCGGCGGCCTGATCTGGGTCAACACCCTGGCCGCCCCGGCCGCCGCCATGGTCGGCTGGATGATCGTCGAGGTCGTCCGCCACGGCCGGCCGACCTCGCTGGGCACCGCGTCCGGCATCGTGGCCGGCCTGGTCGCCATCACCCCGGCCTGCGCCTACGTGGACCCGGTGGGCGCCGTGGTCATCGGTGCGGTCGCCGGCGCCGCCGCCGCCCTCGCCGTGAACCTGAAGTACAAGCTCGGCTTCGACGACTCGCTCGACGTGGTGGGCGTGCACCTGGTCGCCGGCATCATCGGGACCGTGATGATCGGACTGTTCGGCCGCCCGGAGCTGGTGTCCGAGGAGGGCATGGCCGGCCTGTTCTACAGCGGCGGGCTCCGCCTCCTGCTCGCCCAGGTGGTGGCCGTGCTGTTCACCATCGTGTTCACCGGCGTGATGACCGCGATCATCGCCTTCGTCCTCAAGGCCGCCATGGGCCTGCGCGTCTCCGCCGAGGAGGAGGAGCGCGGCGTCGACCTCGCCCTGCACGCCGAGTCCGCCTACGACTACGGCCTGGGCACCGCCTACAGGGAGGACGGCGCCGAGGCGCAGGCCGCCGAGCCCACGCCCGCGCGCTGAGCCCGACGGCGACGGCCGCCTCCCGCCGCCGCCCGAGGACACCGACGGCCCCGACCGCCCCATGGCGGTCGGGGCCCTCGCCGCATCGTCCGCCCTTGCTTCGGTTGCTACCCTGGTGGGGCGCCGACGGCGCCATCCGACGCCGGGCCCCTCGCGCCCGCGCCGATCCCGCCCCCTTCCGAAGGACCACCACCGCCGTGTTCAACTCCCTGTCTGATCGTCTGGCCAACACCTTCCGCAACCTGAAGGGCAAGGGCCGGCTCACCGAGGCGGACATCGACGCCACCGCGCGCGAGATCCGCCGTGCGCTGCTGGACGCCGACGTGGCCGTGCCGGTGGTGCGTCAGTTCATCGCGCAGATCAAGGAGCGCGCGCTCGGAGCGGAGGTCTCCCAGGCGCTGAACCCGGGCCAGCAGGTCGTGAAGATCGTCAACGAGGAGCTCGTGGAGATCCTCGGCGGCGAGACCCGCCGCATCCAGCACGCCAAGACCGGCACCACCGTGCTGATGCTCGTGGGCCTGCAGGGCGCCGGAAAGACGACCCTGGCCGGCAAGCTGGCCCACCAGCTGAAGTCCGACGGGCACACCCCGCTGCTCGTGGCCTGTGACCTCCAGCGACCGAACGCCGTGAAGCAGCTGCAGGTGGGCGGCGAGCGTGCCGGTGTGCCGGTGTTCGCTCCGCACCCGGGCGTCTCCTCCGAGTTCGAGGTTCCCACCGGGGATCCGGTCCAGGTGGCCCTGGACGGCATCGCGGAGGCGAACTCCAAGTACCACGACGTGGTCATCATCGACACCGCCGGCCGCCTCGGCGTGGACCAGGAGCTGATGCAGCAGGCCAAGGACATCCGCGCCGCCGTGAACCCGAACGAGGTCCTCTTCGTCATCGACTCGATGATCGGCCAGGACGCCGTGGCCACCGCCCAGGCGTTCAACGAGGGTGTCGGCTTCACCGGCGTGGTGCTCACCAAGCTCGACGGCGACGCCCGCGGCGGCGCCGCCCTGTCCGTGCGGCACGTGACCGGCAAGCCGATCATGTTCGCCTCCACCGGCGAGGGCCTGAAGGACTTCGAGGTCTTCCACCCGGACCGCATGGCGTCCCGCATCCTGGACATGGGCGACGTGATGTCCCTCATCGAGCAGGCGGAGAAGAACTGGGACCGCTCCGAGGCCGAGAAGATGGCCAAGAAGTTCGCGGACCAGGAGGACTTCACCCTCGACGACTTCATGAGCCAGATGCAGCAGCTCAAGAAGATGGGCTCGATGAAGAAGATGCTCATGATGATGCCGGGTGCCCAGAGCATGCGGCAGCAGCTCGAGCAGTTCGACGAGAGCTCCATCGATCGTGTCGAGGCCATCATCAAGTCGATGACCCCGCACGAGCGCGTGGCGCCCAAGATCATCAACGGCTCCCGTCGCGCCCGCATCGCCAAGGGCTCCGGCGTCTCCGTCTCCGAGGTCAACGCCCTGCTCGAGCGCTTCGGCCAGGCCCAGAAGATGATGAAGAAGATGGCCTCCGGCGGCGGCATGCCCGGCATGCCCGGCATGGGCCCCGGCCCCGGCAAGGGTGGCACCCGGAAGAAGGGCAAGGGCAAGGGCAGGCAGAAGGTCCGCTCCGGCAATCCGGCGAGGGCCGCGGCCGAGCGTCAGGCCCTTGAGGAGCGTCGCGCCCGCAGCGCCCAGAAGCCGGGCTCCATGTTCGGCCAGGACTTCGATCCGTCCAGCTTCAACGCCCAGGACCTGAACCTCCCGGCGGGCTTCGACAAGTACCTCAAGGACCGCTGAGCCCGGCCCCCGCGCCCCTCGGGCGCGGCGCGACGGACAGGGTGGCGCGCCCGACGTGTGTTCCGGGCCGATCTCTGGCAGAATGGCAGGGCACTGAGCGCGCGGACGACCCTCTCTCCTCCGCCTGCGCTCCGTCCCGCGGTCCGGCCGACGAGGATGCGCCCCACGTCCCCGGCCGAGCACCGCACCTCAGACCAGAAACAGGAGAAACCACAAACGTGGCTGTCAAGATTCGACTGAAGCGCATGGGCAAGATCCGTGCTCCGTACTACCGCGTGGTCGTCATGGATTCCCGTACCCGCCGCGACGGCCGTGCGATCGAGGAGATCGGCAAGTACCACCCGACCGAGGAGCCGTCGTTCATCCAGATCGACTCCGAGCGCGCGCAGTACTGGCTGTCCGTCGGCGCCCAGCCGACCGAGCAGGTCGCCGCACTGCTGAAGGTCACCGGCGACTGGCAGAAGTTCAAGGGTGAGGCCGGCGCCGAGGGCACGCTGAAGACCAAGGCCGAGAAGGAGGCCTTCGTCGCCGGAGACAAGGAGTCCGTGATCCTGCCGGAGGCCCCGAAGGAGGAGGCCCCCGCAGAGGAGGCCGAGTCCGCCGAGGGCGAGGCTGAGGCCGCCGCTGAGGAGTCCGACTCCGTCGAGGGCGAGACCGCCGAGGCTGAGGCCGAGAAGGCCGAGTGACCATGCTCACCGAGGCTCTCGAGCACCTGGTGCGCGGCATCGTGGACAACCCGGACGCCGTCCGCGTGGACGCGCGGCGGCAGCGCCGGGGCGAGATGCTGGAGGTCCGTGTCGACCCGGCCGACCTCGGGCGGGTGATCGGCCGTCAGGGCCGCACCGCCTCGGCACTGCGCACCGTGCTGGACGGGCTGGCCGGCCACCCCGTCCGCGTGGACGTGGTGGACACCGACCGCCGCCGCTGAGCACGTCGGGCACACGCCTGTGACCACGGCCCGCCGCCACCGGTAGAACGGTGGCGGCGGGCCGTCGTCGTCCCCGCATCCAGAACATCCGTCCCACCCGAGGAGACACCCGCATGAGCACCCGTACCGAGGGCCTGGTTCGCCTGGCCCGCATCGGCAAGCCACACGGCATCCGTGGCGAGGTGACGGTCCAGCTGTTCACCGACGACCCCGAGACCCGCTTCGCCCCGGGCACCGTGCTCACGGCCGAGGGGCCTGCCGGCACCCCGGCCGAGCTGACGGTCACCCGGGCGCGGTGGAACAAGCAGATCCTCGTCCTCGGCTTCGAGCAGTCCCCGGACCGCAACGCGGCCGAGGCGCTGCGCGGCACCCAGCTGTTCGCCGCCCCGGAGGACCGGGCCGAGGACGACGAGTGGTACGAGGACGACCTGCTCGACCTCGCCGTCGAGGCCGACGGGCGCCGCATCGGCACCGTGGTCGGTCTGATCACCGGCCCCGCCCAGGACCTGCTGGAGATCGCCGTGGAGGGGCGCGACGAGCCGGTCCTCGTGCCCTTCGTGGAGGAGATCGTGCCGGAGGTGGACGAGGAGCGCGGCGTCGTGCTGCTGACCCCGCCGCCCGGACTGCTCGACCTGAACGAGCCGGGCGCCGACCAGGCCCCCGGCGTGGAGCCGGAGGCCTGAGCTGTGCGCATCGACGTCGTCTCGATCTTCCCGGACTACCTGTCCGCGCTGGACATCTCCCTGATCGGCCGTGCACGTCAGGACGGTCTGCTGGATGTGCGCGTCCACGACCTGCGCGAGCACACCCACGACCGCCACCGCACGGTGGACGACACCCCGTACGGCGGCGGCGCCGGCATGGTCATGAAGCCGGAGCCGTGGGCCGAGGCGCTCGAGGCCGTGGCCGCGGACTCGCCGGTGGAGCGGCCCACCCTGCTCGTCCCGACCCCGTCCGGCACCGTCTTCTCCCAGCCGCTCGCCCGTGAGCTCGCCGAGCACGAGCACCTCGTGTTCGCCTGCGGCCGCTACGAGGGCATCGACGAGCGCGTGTTCCAGTGGGCGGCCGAGCGGTTCGACCTGCGCCTGGTCAGCCTCGGCGACTACGTGCTCAACGGGGGAGAGGTGGCCGTGCTCGCGATGGTCGAGGCGGTGGGGCGCCTGATCCCGGGCGTGATCGGCAACCCGGAGTCGCTCGTGGAGGAGTCCCACGAGGACGGGCTGCTGGAGTACCCGGTGTACACGAAGCCCGCCAGCTGGCGCGGCCACGACGTGCCGCCGGTGCTGCTCTCCGGCGACCACGGGAAGATCGCCGCATGGCGTCGCGCCCAGCAGCTGGAGCGCACCCGGCAGCGCCGTCCCGACCTGATTGCGGAGGAGCCGTCGGCCTGAGCCCGATGTGTGGCATAATGGTGCCTTGCGTCTGCTGGGCGTCGCACCTGCCACAGGGGGTCGGCGTCGACAGCGAGACCACCGGGTCGCGGCCATCGCCGGACCCGGTCACACCGCTTCCGGTCCCCGTCCTGTCCCGCTGCGGACACGGGGCCGGCCTGTCCAGCGCGGGGGACCTGTGGCGTCCGCGTGAGGAGTATGCGACATGCACATCCTTGACTCTTTCGACAACGCCTCGCTGCGCACCGACATCCCGGAGTTCGCCCCCGGCGACACCGTGAAGGTGCACGTGAACATCGTCGAGGGCAAGACCGCCCGCGTCCAGGTATTCCAGGGCTACGTCATGGGCCGTTCCGGCCATGGCGTGCGCGAGACCTTCCGCGTCCGCAAGGTGTCCTTCGGCGTGGGCGTGGAGCGCGTCTTCCCGGTCCACTCCCCGGTCATCGAGAAGATCGAGCTCGTCACCAAGGGCGACGTGCGCCGCGCGAAGCTGTACTACATGCGCGATCGTCACGGCAAGGCCGCCCGCATCCGCGAGAAGCGCGCCGACGCCAAGTGATCGTCCTCGGACACGGGCTGCCGTGTCCGGTCATGCGATGACGCAGCTGGAGCCCCGAGACCCCCGTCGGTCCCGGGGCTTCGCTGTGTCCGCCGAGGGAGGCGAGTCCGACCGGGGCATCCGCTGGCTGCGGAACATCGGTCTGACGGTGGCCGTGGCCGTGGTGCTGGCGGCGGTCCTGCGGGCCCTGGTGGGGCCGGTCTACCTCATCCCGTCCGGGTCGATGGAGCCCACCCTGATGCCCGGCGACCGGGTGCGCGTGGACACCTCCCACGAGCAGGGGCAGGGGCTGGAGCGCGGGGACGTGGTGGTCTTCGACGGTTCCGGCAGCCTCGCGCCCTACCGCTCCCGGACAAGCCTGGACCGGGCGCTGGAGGACCTCGTCGTCTGGTGGGGCCTGGGCGCCAGATCGGACGTCTACGTCAAGCGCGTCGTCGCCCTTCCCGGGGACACGGTGCGCTGCTGCGGGGACGACGGCCGCCTCGAGATCGACGGGGTGCCTGTCGACGAGCCCTACCTCGGCCGTGCCGTGGACGCCGGCCACCCGGCCAGCGGCACCGAGTTCGAGTTCTCGGTCCCGGAGGGCCGCATGGTCGTCCTCGGGGACAACCGCTCGGACTCGCTGGACTCGCGTGCCCTGCTCGGCGCCCCGGGCGGCGGGCTGATCGGCCTGGACTCGGTGGTCGGGACCGCGGAGGACGTCGTCTGGCCCCTGGGCCGGCGGGGCGCCCTGGACGGACCCGCCGCCTCGGCCGGGGAGGGGGCACCGTGAGCGGCTCCACCACGTGGAAGCGCGTGGGGCCCACCCTCCGCCAGGTCCTCGTGATCGTTGCGGTCGTCCTGCTGCTCACCGGCCTGATCCGCCTGTTCCTGGTCCGCGTCTACCACATACCCTCCGAGTCGATGGAGGACACCCTGCAGGTCGGGGACCGTGTGGCGGTGTCCCTGCTCGTCCCGCAGGTGATGGACCTGCGCCGTGGCGACGTCGTGGTGTTCCGGGACACCAAGGGCTGGCTGCCGGCGGTGCACGACGACGGCCTCGTCACCTCCGTCCTGCGGGTCGCCGGGCTCGTGCCCGAGCGGGCCGACGAGAACGTCGTCAAGCGAGTGGTGGGGCTTCCGGGCGACCACGTCCGCTGGGAGCCCGGCGACGCCGGCCTGACGGTGAACGGCGTCGAGGTCACCGAACCGTACCTGTTCGCGGGCGATGCCCCCTCCGAGGAACCGTTCGACGTCGTCGTCCCCGCAGGTCGCCTGTGGGTCCTCGGCGACCATCGCAGCCGCTCCGCGGACTCGCGCGCCCACCGGGACGGCCCGGGCGCCGGCTTCGTCTCCGTGGACGACCTCGTCGGCCGTGCCGAGGCCCGCGTGTGGCCGGTGTCCCGCTGGGGGAGCGCCGGCTCGGATCCGGACACCTTCGCCGGCGTGCCGGAGGCGTCACGATGAGCCCGCGCCGCCCCGTGACCATCGCGGGACTGCACCTGGAGTCCGCCCTGGCCCAGACCCGGGGCGCCACGGCGCAGACGCCCCTGCTCGTCGCCGGCATGGACGAGGTGGGCCGCGGCGCGATGGCCGGTCCGGCCGTCGTCGGAGCCGTGGCCGTCCGGGTGCCGACCGATGAGGCGCCGCCGCCCGTCCGGGACTCCAAGGCCCTCACGGACCGCCGCCGGAGGAGCCTGGTGCCGGAGGTCCTCGACTGGGCGGCCGCCGTCGGCATCGGGGAGGCCAGTCCCGCGGAGATCGACGAGCACGGGCTCTCGACGGCCCTGGCCCTGGCCGGGCGTCGGGCCTGGTCCGTGCTGTGCCGCAACGCCGGCGCCGAACCGGTCGCCCTGATCCTGGACGGCCGTGACGACTGGCTGACCCGCGGCACAGGCCGCGAGGTCGTGGACGAGGTGCCGGGGCCGGTGCCGCCGGTCCCGCAGATGGTGGTGAAGGCCGAGGACCAGGCCGCCACGGTCGCCGGCGCCTCCATCACCGCGAAGGTGTACCGTGACGATCTGATGATCGCGCTGCACGAGGAGTTCCCCGCCTACGGGTGGGCGGGCAACAAGGGCTACGGCTCGGCCGAGCACCGCGCCGCGATCGAGCAGGACGGCGCCGTCGTCCACCACCGCCGATCCTGGGCGCTGCCGGTGCGGCGCGTCGAGGAGCCCGCGCTGTTCGCGTGGGGCGAGGACACCGGGCCCGACGACGGGCGGGAAGGAGCATGGCCGTGAGCGCCGACGACCTGGAGGACTTCGAGTCCGAGGCCGAGCTGCTGCTGTACCGCGAGTACCGGGACGTGGTCGGCCTGTTCCGCTACGTGGTGGAGACCGAGCGCCGGTTCTACCTGGCCAACGAGGTGTCCCTGACGCCGCACCGCTCCGGTGGCGACGTGTTCTTCGAGCTCACCCTCGAGGACGCCTGGGTCTGGGACGTCTATCGTCACGCCCGGTTCATCAAGCGCGTGCGCGTCCTGACCTTCAAGGACGTGAACATCGAGGAGCTCCCGGCGAACCCCGACCTCTCGCTGCCGCCGGACGGCCCCGGCGGACCCTTCGGCCGCTGACGGGTCCGCGGTCCTGTCCTGCACAGGCCGCTGCGTCCTCCACATTCGGGGTGTGGGCCTGCACGGCCGTCCCCGGGACGCCCATCGTGGTGGCAGGAGGTGGTCCCATGCAGACCCCAAAGACGTCCCCGGCACCCGACCCCGCCGTCCACCCGGCCTCGGAGCCGCCCACCGGATCGCGCCTGGACCGGCCCCGCTCGAGCACCGCCCGGACCGCTCTCGGTCGCTTCGGCGAGGACGCTGCCGCAGTCTGGCTGGCCGGCCGCGGCTACAGCGTCGTGGAGCGGAACTGGCGCGGCGCCGGCGGTGAGCTGGACCTGGTCGCCCTGCACGACGGCTGGTGGGTCGCCGTCGAGGTGAAGACCCGCTCGGGCCTGGGCTTCGGCGACCCGTTCGAGGCGATCGGCCCGCGCAAGCTCGCCCGCCTGCACCGGCTCATGCGGCAGTGGCACGCCCAGTCCGGGATCGCCCGGCGCGAGGAGCCGTGGCGGGTGGACGCCGTCGCGGTGCTCGTGGTGCCGGGGGAGGCGCCCCGCTTCGACCTGCTGACGGACGTGCGCCCATGAGCCGCATCGGACGCACCCGCTCGATCACGCTCGCCGGTCTGCGCGGCACGGTGGTGGAGGTCGAGGCGGACATCGCCCAGTCCCTGCCCGGCTTCACTCTGCTCGGTCTTCCGGACCAGTCGCTGCAGGAGAGCCGTGACCGCATCCGCTCCGCCGCCCGCAACGCCGGGCTGCCGCTCACCCGGCGTCATCTCACGGTGAACCTGCTGCCGGCCGGTGTGCAGAAGCGGGGGGCGGGACACGATCTGGCGATCGTCCTTGCGGCGTACGCCGCGGAGGGGAAGGTCTCCGGCGTCCATGGCCCGGTGTTCCTCGCCGAGCTCGGCCTGGACGGCTCCCTGCACGGGCCGTCGGACATGGTCGCCATGGCGATGGCCGCGGTGGACGCCGGGCTGCCGGACATGGTCGTCGCCGCCGACGCCGTCGACCAGGCGGCACTGGTCCCCGGCGCCCGGGTGCGCGGCTTCGCACACCTGCACCACGTGGTCCATGCCTTCGGCGGCAAGCCGGACCCGGTGCCGGGGGTGCGCCCCGAGGCCCTCATGGTCCGCCCCGGGGAGGCGGCAGGAAGCCCCTGCCGTCCCGACGGCGGCCGCCGCACCTCCGGCGCGCCCCTCGCCGCGCTCGAGGGCGTCCCCGACCTGTCGGAGGTCGTCGGACAGTGGGAGGCCCGCTATGCGCTCGAGGTCGCCGCCGCCGGCGGCCACCACCTGCTGCTGTCAGGCCGACCCGGTGCGGGGAAGACGATGCTCGCCGAGCGCCTGCCCGGCATCCTCCCAGAGCTGGACGACCGCACCGCGCTCGAGGCCGCGGCCCTGGCATCGCTGCGCTCGGACGGCCCCGCGCCCACCAGGCTGGACACCCGGCCGTCCTTCCAGGCACCCCACCACTCGGCCTCCATGCCCGCGCTCGTGGGAGGCGGCAGCGGTCTCGCGCGCCCCGGAGCAGCATCACTGGCCCACGGCGGAGTGCTCTTCCTGGACGAAGCACCCGAGTTCGACCGGCGCAGCCTGGAGGCGCTGCGTCAGCCGCTGGAGTCCGGCGAGGTCGTCCTCCACCGCGCCCACGGCACCGTCCGCTACCCGGCGCGCTTCCAGCTGGTCCTGGCCGCGAACCCCTGCCCGTGCGGCTACGGCGAGGGATCCGGGGCGCAGTGTCGGTGCACCGTGCTGCAACGACGACGCTATGCCGACAGACTCTCCGGTCCGCTGCTGGACCGGGTGGACGTGCAGGTCACCGTCGCCCCGGTCACAGGGGCGGAGCTGGGATCCCCGGCCGGGGCGGAGGCCTCCGCCGCGGTCGCGGCCCGGGTGCGAGCAGCGGTCGGCGCCCAGCGCGAACGATGGGGAGAGGCCAACGGGCGAATCTCCGGGGCGCTGCTGCGTCGGGGTCGGTTCGCCGTCCCGCCCGCCGCCAGGGCCGCCGCCGACGCCGCGGTCGACGCCGGCTGGCTCAGTGCCCGCGGCCACGCCCGTGTGCTGAGGCTGGCCTGGACCGTCGCGGACCTTCGCGGGGCCACCGTGCCGGCCGCCGAGGACGTGGACGTCGCCCTGCACCTGCGCCGCCGTCACGACGAGGAGGCCGCCGCATGACTCCGAACCCCACCACCCGGCCCCTTGCGGGGCTCGACGCCCCCACGGCTGCCAGCGATCGGCCACGGCACCGGGACTCCGTGCGCCTGGCGCGCGCCGCACTGACGCGACTCATCGAGCCCGGCGACGAGACCGCGCTGACTGTGATCGACGTCCTCGGCGCCGAGCACGCGCTGGTCGTCCTCACCGGCCGGTGCCGACCGACCGGCGAGGAGGAGGACGCGCTCGCCGAAGCCTGCGGAGCAGGCGGCGACTCCTGGCGGCGACGGTTCGCGGCGGGGCTGCGCCGTTGGGGCACCCGCTCCACCACACTCGCACCGGAGCGGGACCTGGTGGCCATGCACCGGCTCGGCGGCGGACTGCTGGTCCCGGAAGACGCCGCCTGGCCCTCCTGCCTGGACGACCTGGGCCACCGCAGACCCATCGCCCTCTGGACGCGAGGACCAGGTGTCCTTCCGGAGCAGGCGCGCACCCTGGCCGTGGTCGGCAGCCGTGAGGCCACCCCCTACGGACGGGCGGTCACCGGGCAGGTGGTGGCGCCGCTCGCCGCCGAGGGCGTCACCGTCCTGTCCGGGGGCGCCTACGGCATCGACGGGCACGCCCACCGCGTCGCCCTCGAGGCCGGACACGGACGCCCTCCCACCGTCGCCGTGCTCGCCGGGGGACTGGACCGCTTCTACCCGGCCGGGCACGAGGACCTGCTGCGCGCCGTCATGGACCAGGGCCTGCTGCTCTCCGAGATGCCGCCCGGGGCCAGCCCGACGCGCCACCGCTTCCTGCACCGCAACAGGCTGATCGCCGGGCTGGCCGCCGGGGTGCTCGTCGTCGAGGCGCGGTGGCGGTCCGGGGCCCAGAACACCGCGTCCCACGCCCTGGGCCTCGGCCGGGAGCTCGGTGTGGTCCCGGGACCGATCACCTCACCCAGCTCTGCCGGCTGCCACCGCCTCCTCAGGGACACCCCCGCCCGGCTCGTCACCGACGTGGACGGGGTCCGCGAGCTGCTCGGTGCGGGCGGGTCCTGCGGGCCGCTGCCCGCCGCCCACGGCCCTGCGGGGACGCCGTCGAGTCCCTCGGCGCATGCCGCCGCGCCCGCCGGCGGGCGGCAGGCCAGGCCCGAGGACGCGCTGTCCGAGCAGGAGCTGCTCGTCTTCGACGCCCTCCCGGTGCGCGCCCACGCCACCCTCGACCGCCTCACCGTGGCAGCGGGGATGCCGGTGCCGATGCTGCTGCCCGTCCTCCAGCGCCTCGCCCGGGCCGGGCTGGCCGAGGAGAGGGATCGTCGCTGGCGGCGCGAACCGCGGGCCGCGGCTCGGCGGGCAGGCTCCGCCGGCGCCGCCACCGAGGAGAGCACAATGAAGGGATGACCCCGTACCAGGACCGTCGCGCCGAGGCATCCCGCCGGGGCTCCGGCGCAGAGATCGGCGACCACTGCTCCGCCGCCGACCTCGCGCGGCTCGAGGCGTTCGCGGATCACCAACGCCACGAGCTGCACCGCAGTGAGAACACCGTCCGCGCCTATGAGACCGACCTGCGGGACCTGCTCGTGCATCTGCGCATCGAGCATCCGGAGACCACCGGGCCGGCGGCCCCGACCGGGGTGAGTGCCCTGGACGCCGTCGACCTCACCGACCTGCGGCGCTGGCTGGCCGGGATGGCCCGCGGCGGGCTGGCCCGCGCCACGCTCGCCCGTCGTGTCAGCAGCGTGCGGACCTACATGGCCTGGGCCGTGCGCGAGGGCCTGCGCGAGGACGACCCCACCGTCCGTCTGGCCTCTCCCACGGCGGACTCCACCCTGCCGCCGGTGCTCCAACGGCAGCAGGTGGGCCGTCTCCTGTCCGGCCTGTCCGAGGCGGTCGCCGCCGCGGATGAAGCCGAGGATCCCGTCGCGGCCGGCGTGGCGCGCCGCGACCTCGCCGTACTGGAGCTGCTCTACGCCACCGGCATCCGCGTGGCCGAGCTTACGGGACTGGACGTGGACGACCTGGACCGGGCTCGGCGCACGCTCACCGTGGTCGGCAAGGGAGACCGCCAGCGCACCGTCCCCTACGGAGGTCCCGCCGCGCAGGCACTCGAGGACTGGCTGGAGCACGGACGCCCCCGGCTGGCTCGCGCCGCCTCCGGACCGGCGCTGTTCCTCGGCACGCGAGGAGGGCGGATCGGCGTCCGCCAGGTGCGTGCCGTCGTCGACCGAGCCTTGGAGGGACTGGGCGACACCTCGGCCCGCGGGCCGCACGCCCTCCGACACACCGCCGCCACCCACCTGTTGGACGGCGGCGCGGACCTGCGCAGCGTCCAGGAGGTCCTCGGACACTCCTCGCTCCAGACCACCCAGGTCTACACACACGTGTCGATCGACCGCCTGCGCGAGGGATACCGGCAGGCGCACCCGCGCGCCTGAGCCGGTCACGACACGGCGACGGAATCGGCCGCCGTCGTTGCCCGCACCCGTCGGAGGGTGCACAATGGACCCGACGTGTCAGCGTCGTCGTCGCCGTCCCAGGACGGAGGAGGCAGGGGTGACACGTCCTCACAACCGAAGAGCGTGGAACACCGCCGGGCCCTCACCCAGGGCGTCGGAGCAGCGTGGTCGTAGGGGAAGACGTACCGCACTGCATCCGGAGGAAACATGTCCCACGTCGAGACCCGCGGAGTGGTCCACATCCACTCCGCCCCTGCAGCGCTCTGCCCGCATGTCGAGTGGGCACTGGGCTCTGCTCTGGGCACCCATGTCAGCGTCGACTGGTCGGCGCAGCCGGCCGCGCCCGGACACTACCGCGCCGAACTGCACTGGACCGCCGCACAGGGCACCGGCGCGGCGTTGGCCTCTGCCCTCCGCGGGTGGGCCCATCTGCGCTACGAGGTCACCGAGGAGGCCTCCGCCGGCTGCGACGGCTCGCGCTGGTCCCATACCCCCGAGCTGGGCATCTTCCACGCCACCACCGACGTCACCGGCAACATCATGGTGTCCGAGGACCGCATCCGCTACGCCTACGAGCAGGGCGCCGGAGACCCCACCGCCGTGTTCCACGAGCTCTCCCTCGCTCTCGGCGAGGCCTGGGACGAGGAGCTCGAGCCGTTCCGCCAGGCCGTGGAGGGCGCCCCCGTCCGCTGGCTCCGCGAGGTCGGCTGACCGCCTGAGTCGTCCGCTTGCGCTCCCGCGCGTCCCCGACACTGTGCGGCGGGCAGCGGGCGGAGGCGGCCACACTCCCACGGTCCCCGGCCGGCACAGACCGACGGCCCCCGCACCGGATGGCGGGGGCCGTCGTCGTGTCTCGGCTTCAGACCCGGCCGCTGCCCGCACAGGCTCGTGCCGCCCAGACGTCCCCGGCCGCCGTCCCGGCTACGCTGTCAGCAGTCCCCACGCCGAAGGAGCCCCTCACCCATGTCCCGGTCCACCGAGAACACGGAGTTCGACTGTGCCGCCTGCGGGAAGCACGTGCTGCCGCTGAACAACGGCTCCTACCGGAACCACTGCCCGTTCTGCCTGGCCTCCGTCCACGTGGACGTCATGCCGGGGGACCGGGCCTCCGACTGCCGGGGCGTCATGACGGCCGAGCAGATCGACTACCACCCGAAGAAGGGCTTCCAGATCGTCCACGTGTGCTCCCGCTGCGGGCACCGGCAGCGGAACAAGGTGGCCGAGAACTGCCGCCAGCCGGACGACCGCGAGGCAATCATGAGGATCCAGTCCCGCAACACCCCGTGGTGAGCCTCCCGGCAGGACATCCACAGGCAGGCAGGACATCCCCGACCAGCGCGCAGACGGCCGCATCGCATCGTCGCCGGGATGTCAGGAAGGGCCGGATCCGGAGAGCAACCTCCGGGCCCGGCCCTTCTGGCGTCCAGCCGCCGCCCGTCGGCGCGGCCGGGATCAGTACGAGGTGAACACGGCGACGGCGTTGTGTCCGCCGAAGCCGAAGGAGTTCTTCACCACGGCGCGGTCGCCCTCGGGCAGCTCGGCCGGGGTGCCGGTGACCACGTTGAGCGGGATCTGGGGGTCCTGGTTGTCCAGGTTGATGGTGACCGGGGCCTTGCCGTGGTGCACGGCCAGCACCGAGAGCACCGACTCGATCGCGCCGGAGGCGCCGAGCAGGTGGCCCGTCTGGGACTTGGTGGCGGAGACCTTCACCTGCTCGACGTGGTCGCCGAAGACGGCACGCATGGCCAGGTACTCCGGTTTGTCGCCGACCGGGGTGGAGGTGGCGTGGGCGTTCACGTGGCACACCTGCTCCGGGGAGAGGCCGGCGTCCTCCAGGGCCGCGCGCATGGCGCGGGTGGCGCCCAGGCCCTCCGGCTCCGGCGCCGTGATGTGGTGGGAGTCGGAGGTGACGCCGGTGCCGGCCAGGCGGGCGTAGACGCGGGCGCCGCGTGCCTTGGCGTGCTCCTCGGACTCGATGACCATCACGCCTGCGCCCTCGCCGAGCACGAAGCCGTCACGGTCCACGTCGTAGGGGCGGGAGGCGGCCTGGGGGTCGTCGTTGCGCTTGGACATGGCCTGCATGGCGCAGAAGGCGCCGATCGGCAGGGGATGAATGGCGGCCTCGGTGGACCCGGTCATGACGATGTCCGCCTTGCCGGAGCGGATGAGCTGCAGGGCGAGGTCGAGGGACTCGGTGCCGGAGGCGCAGGCGGAGACCACGGTGCGGGCGCCGCCGCGGGCGCCGAACTCCAGGGAGAGGGCGCCGGCGGCGCCGTTCGGCATGAGCATCGGCACGGTCATGGGCATCACGCGGCGCGGGCCACGCTCGCGCAGGGTGTCCCAGCCCTCCAGGAGGGTCCACACGCCGCCGATGCCGGTGCCGAAGGCGATCGCGAAGCGGTCGTGGTCGATGTCCGCGTCCTCACCGAAGCCCGCGTCCGCCCAGGCTTCACGGGCCGCCACGGTGGCCATCTGCATGGACGGGTCCTGGCGCTTCAGCTCGACCTTCTTCAGCACCTCGGAGGTCGGGACGGCGAGCTCCGCAGCGAAGGTCACCGGAAGGTCGTGCTCCTCCACCCACTCGTGCTCGAGAGTGCGGGCACCCGGGGTGCCGGCCAGCGCGTTCGCCCAGAAGGAGGGCACGTCGCCGCCGATCGGCGTGGTGGCGCCCAGGCCGGTGATGACTGCGGTGCGGGTCATGGTGTCTGCTGTCCCCTCGATTCGGCCGTCCTCGGACGGATTCGTCAGTGTCTGTGGTGCCGGCGGATGCGGCGCCGATGCTGCGCGGGCCCCAGCGGCTGAGGGGCCGGGGACGCGGAGTGCGTCCCCGGCCGATGCCGACGGTGTCGCCGCGCTGGCGGGCGTCGGGCGTCAGGCTCAGGCCTGGGCGCCCTCGATGTAGTCCACGGCGTCCTGGACGGTCTTGAGGTTCTTGACCTCCTCGTCCGGGATCTTCACGTCGAACTTCTCCTCGGCGTTGACCACGATGGTCATCATCGAAATCGAGTCGATGTCCAGGTCATCGGTGAAGGACTTCTCCGGCTGGACCTCCTCGGTCTCCAGACCGGTCTCCTCGTTCACGATCTCGGCCAGGCCGGCGAGGATCTCTTCCTTGGAAGCCATGGTGGCGTCTCCTTTGCTGGTTGCGGAATGGGTACGTTGGTCAGTGAATCATGTGTCTGGCGTCTCAGGGGAGACGCACGACCTGGGCGCCGTAGACCAGCCCGGCGCCGAAGCCGATCTGCAGGGCGAGGCCGCCGCTGAGCTGCGGCTGCTCCTGCAGGAGTCTGTGCATGGCCAGGGGGATGGACGCGGCCGACGTGTTGCCGGCATCCGCGATGTCCCGGGCGACCACCACGGAGTCCGGCAGCTTCAGCTGCTTGGCGAACTCGTCGATGATGCGCATGTTGGCCTGGTGGGGGATGAACGCGGCCAGGTCCTCCGGCTGCACGCCCGCGGCGTCGACGGCCTGTTGGGCGACCTTCGCCATGGACCACACTGCCCAGCGGAAGACGGACGGGCCGTCCTGGCGCAGGGTCGGCCAGGCCGTGTGCTCTCCGCCCGTGAGGCAGGAGGCGTCAGCGGCCTCGATGGCCTGATCCACGGTCTGCTTCATGTCCAGCAGGGAGTGGGTCATGCGAATCGTCTCCCAGCGGGCGCCCTCGGAGCCCCACACGGAGCGGGAGATGCCCGGCTCGTCTGTGGCGGAGACGACCACGGCGCCGGCGCCGTCGCCGAGCAGGAAGGAGATGGAGCGGTCAGTGGGGTCCACGAGGTCGGACAGGCGTTCGACGCCGACCACCAGCACGTGCTCGGCCATGCCGGAGCGCACCAGGGCATCGGCCTGGGCCACGCCGTAGCAGTAGCCGGCGCATGCGGCGGAGACGTCGAAGGCCGGTGCCGGGGTGGCACCCAGGGCTTCGGCGAGCAGCGCTGCAGCGGAGGGCGTCTGATACGGGAAGGAGACGGTGGCCACGATGACGGCGCCCAGGTCCGCCCCGGTCAGCCCCGCGGCCTCGAGGGCCTCCCGGGCGGCCCCCTCGGCCATCATGGGCACGGTCTCCTCTGGGGTGGC
Organism: Micrococcus lylae; assembly: GCF_900163825.1. Classification (NCBI taxonomy): domain Bacteria; kingdom Bacillati; phylum Actinomycetota; class Actinomycetes; order Micrococcales; family Micrococcaceae; genus Micrococcus; species Micrococcus lylae. The sequence continues at coordinate 70,409 of NZ_FUKP01000041.1, forward strand.
GCGCTGGCGGGTCACGATGCCCGTGCGTTGACGGATCCACTCGTCAGAGGAGTCGATCGGTCCGACGAGCTCCTCGTTCGGGACGAGGTTCTTCGGGCGGTATGCGCCGACCGCGCTGATGCGGCTGCCGGCGACGGGGGTGGTCTGGTTCAGGGTGACGGTCACGAGGTGCTTCCCTCCGTAGGTCGAGCGGTCCGGCCGTGTCAGGCGGTGTGCTCGGCGATGAACTCGGCGGCCGTGGAGAGGTCGTCGGGGGTCTTGAGCGCGCACACCCGGGTGCCGCGCAGGCCTCGCTTGGCGAGGCCGGTCAGGGTGCCGCCGGGCAGCACCTCGAGGATGCCGGTGACGCCACGGGCAGCCATCGCCTCCATGCAGAGGTCCCAGCGCACCGGGCGGGTCACCTGTCCGACGATCCGGTCGAGGGCGTCGGCGCCGGAGGCGACGGCCTCGCCGTCCCGGTTGGACAGCAGCTCCACCCGCGGATCCTCGGGGGAGAGGCCTGCGACGTGCTCGCTGAGCGCAGGCACCGCCGAGGCCATGTACTCGGTGTGGAAGGCTCCGGCGACCTTCAGCGGGATGACGCGGGCCTTGGCGGGGGCGTCCTCGCCGAGAGCCGCAAGCTTCTCGACGGCGCCGGCGGCGACGGTCTGGCCGGCTCCGTTCACGTTGGCGGGGGTGAGGCCGTGGTCGGCGATCGCGGCCAGGACCTCGTCCTGGTCTCCGCCCACGACGGCCGCCATGCCGGTCGGGGCCGAGGCCGCGGCCTCGGCCATGCCGTCCGCGCGGACCCTCACCAGGGCGGCGGCCTCCTCGGCGGTCAGCACGCCGGCCAGGGCCGCCGCGGTGATCTCGCCGACCGAGTGCCCGGCCAGGAGGACCTTCTCGCCGCCGACGGCGTCCAGGTCCAGTGCGTGTGCCGAGACGAGGCCCGCGGCGACGATCAGGCGCTGGGCCACCGCTGTGTCCTTGATGGTCTCCTCGTCCGAGACCGTGCCGTGCTCCGTCAGGTCCATGCCGGACGTCTCGGAGAGCCGACCGAGCAGCTCGGTGGCGCCGTCGAGCTCGAGCCAGGGGGCGAGGAAGCCGGGCGTCTGGGATCCCTGTCCGGGGCACACGATCGCAAGCATGGCCTCCACTCTTCCAGGTGGACGCCCTCAGCGGGCGGCACGGCGGTCACCAACCCTTCCGAACAGCTTTGGAGGATTCCTACAAACAGTCTCAGATGGCGGACTCAGCGATCGCGTTCGCCGTGGGGTCGCTCGCCGCCGAGGGGCGCGTCGTGCTCGGCGAGTCGACCGACCGTGATCGCCGTGTGCAGGACGTAGGCGTCGCGCGGCACCAGAGGGTCCCATCCGGTCAGCTCGCTGACCCGGCGCAGGCGGTAGCGGACGGTGTTCGTGTGGATGTAGAGCTCGCGGGCGGTCGCCTCGAGCGAGTGTCCCAGCAGGCCGTAGGTGTCCACCGTCTCCAACAGGGACGGGCCGGCCTGCAGCAGGGGCCGGTACACGCCGTGGATCAGCGCCTCCCGCGCGGTCGGGTCGCCCATCAGCACACGTTCGGGCAGCAGCTCGTGCGTCGGCGTCGGCCGCGGTGCCCGTGGGTGTGCCCCCGCCGCGGACAGCGAGGCGAACACATGCCGAGCGGACACGTGGGCCTCGGTCAGAGAGTCCACGGTCGGCCCCACGATCACCGGTCCTTCCGCGAACCACGGGGCCAGGGCGGCGGCCACCACCGTGGAGTCCTCCACGGACCCGACCACCACCACGAGGCGCTCGGACTGCACGCCGATCAGCACGTCGCACTTGTGCCGGGCCGCAGCCCGGCGCAGCTCACCGACGTAGGCGGGCTTGTCCGGCCCCGGAGCGCCGCCGGCCATGACCAGCACCTGGCGTTCACCGCGCCAGCCGATGGCGGTGGCACGGTGGCGGATCTCATCCGCGTCCTGACCGCGCAGCACCGCATCCAGCAGGACGGCCTCGAGGCGGGAGTCCATGGCCCCCCGGGTCTCGGCGGCGCGGGCGTAGACATCGGCCAGGGCGAAGGCGACCTCACGGGAGTACCGCAGCATCGACTCGCGCACCGCGGCCTGGTCACGGTCCTGCAGGATCTCCGGGACCACGGCCTCGACGGCCTCGACGATGGTGCGGATCAGCTGGAGCGCCCGCTGCAGCGAGATCGAGCGGGTCAGCTCGGTGGGCGCCTCGCCGAACACGTCCGCCAGCACATGCCCACTGGTCACCCCGGGCTTCTGGAACCACTGCACGAAGCCGTTGAGGCCGCGCTGTGCCACCAGCCCCAGGTGGCTGCGCTCGTCCGGCGTCAGCCGGCGGTACCAGGGGAGGGCCGCGTCCACGCGCTGCAGGATGGCGGTGTTCAGCTCGCCCAGGTGCGTACGGAGCCGCGCGAGCGATTCCGCCGAGATCGGCCGTGTGCCGGCAGGGGGACGCGAATCGGGCATGGGGTGATCCTAGCGGGGGTCTTTGTACGTTCCCTACAGGCCGCGCATCCCACCGCGGGCACCGGGGAACCCCACGGGACGCGACGACGGCCCCTCGCCTTTCGGTGGAAAAGGCGAGGGGCCGTCGTCGGGAAGCGGGGCGTCAGCCCGTTGCGGAACGGATCAGGCGTCGCCGCCGGCGTTGCCGGTGGTGCCGGCGTTCACGTCGTCGAGCCGGTACTTCTCATGCGCCTTCTTGGCGGTGCCGGCCTCCACGGAGCCGTCCTTCTCCAGCATCTGGAGGGCACGGACGACCATGGAGTGGGCGTCGATGAGGAAGTAGCGGCGGGCGGCCGAGCGGGTGTCCGCGAAGCCGAACTCGTCGGCGCCGAGCACCGCCATGTCCTGCTTGACGAACGGGCGCACCTGGTTCGGCAGGGAGGTCGTGTAGTCCGTGGACGCCACGATCGGGCCCTGCACGTCGGCCAGCTTCTGCGTGATGTACGGGATCCGCTCCTGCCCGTCCGCGTCGCGCAGCGCCTCCTTCTCGGCGGCGGCCGCGTCGCGGTACAGCTCGTTCCAGCTGGTCACGGACCACACGTCGGCGGACACGCCCCAGTCCTCGGCGAGGAGCCGCTGCGCCTCCACGGCCCACGGTACGGACACGCCCGAGCCCATGAGCTGGACCTTCGGGCCGTCGGCCTCGCCCGCGGAGAGCAGGTACATGCCCTTGAGCAGGCCCTCGACGTCCAGGTCCTCCGGCTCGGCCGGATGCACGATCGGCTCGTTGTAGACCGTCAGGTAGTAGATGACGTTGCGGACGTCCTCTCCACGGTCGTGGTCGCCGTACATGTCCTCCAGGCCCTGGCGGACGATGTGGGCGATCTCGTAGCCGTAGGCCGGGTCGTAGGTCTTCACGGCCGGGTTGGTGCCGGCGAGCACCGGGGAGTGGCCGTCCATGTGCTGGGTGCCCTCGCCGGTGAGCGTGGTGCGTCCGGCGGTGGCGCCGATCATGAAGCCGCGCGCCAGCTGGTCGGCGCCGGCCCAGATGTTGTCCGCGGTCCGCTGGAAGCCGAACATCGAGTAGAAGATGTACACCGGCACCATGGGCTCGCCGTGGGTGGAGTAGGAGGTGCCGATCGCGTTGAACGCGGCGGTGGCGCCGTCCTCGTTGATGCCCACGTGGAAGAGCTTGCCCTGCTGAGACTCCTTGTAGGACAGGAACAGGTCGCGGTCCACGGCGAGGTAGTTCTGGCCCTTGGTGTTGTAGATCTTCGCCGTCGGGAAGAACGAGTCCATGCCGAAGGTGCGGGCCTCGTCCGGGATGATCGGCACCAGGCGCGAGCCCAGGTTCTTGTCCCGCATGAGGTCCTTGAGCAGGCGGACGAACGCCATGGTGGTGGCCGCCTCCTGCTTGCCGGAGCCCTTGCGCGCCTGCTTGTAGGCGGCTTCGCCGGGTACCGGGATGGCGGGGTACGTGCTGCGGCGCTCCGGGACGGCACCGCCGAGGGCCTTGCGGCGCTCGAGCATGTACTGGATCTCCGGGGCGTCCTCGCCCGGGTGGTAGTACGGGATGTTGTACGGGTCGCCCTCGATGACCTCGTCCGAGACCGGGATGCGGTGGCGGTCGCGGAAGGTCTTGAAGTCGTCCACGGTCAGCTTCTTCATCTGGTGCGTGGCGTTGCGTCCCTCGAAGGACTTGCCGAGGCCGTAGCCCTTGATGGTGTGCGCCAGGATGACGGTCGGCTGGCCCTTGTGCTCCATCGCGGCCTTGTAGGCGGCGTACACCTTGCGGTAGTCGTGGCCGCCGCGCTTGAGGCCCCAGATCTCGTCGTCGGACATGTCCGCGACGAGCTCCTTGGTGACGGAGGACCGGCCGAAGAAGTGCTCGCGCACGAAGGCACCGTCCTCGGCCTTGTAGGTCTGGTAGTCGCCGTCGACGGTCTCGTTCATGACACGAACGAGCTCGCCGGTGTCGTCCTTCTCGAGCAGCGGGTCCCACTCGCGGCCCCACAGGACCTTGATGACGTTCCAGCCGGCGCCGCGGAAGTAGGACTCCAGCTCCTGCACGATCTTGCCGTTGCCGCGGACGGGCCCGTCGAGGCGCTGCAGGTTGCAGTTCACCACGAAGGTCAGGTTGTCCAGGTTGTTGTTCGCGGCGATGTGCAGCTGGCCGCGCGACTCCGGCTCGTCCATCTCGCCGTCGCCGAGGAAGGCCCAGACGTGCTGGTCCGAGGTGTCCTTGATGCCGTGGTCCTGCAGGTAGCGGTTGTACTGCGCCTGGAAGATCGCGTTCATCGGGCCCAGGCCCATGGAGACGGTCGGGAACTGCCAGAACTCCGGCATCATGCGCGGGTGCGGGTAGGAGGACAGCGCGTGGCCCTTCTTCGACTTCTCCTGGCGGAAGCCGTCGAGGTCCTCCTCGGTCAGCCGGCCCTCGAGGAAGGCGCGCGCGTAGTTGCCGGGCGAGGAGTGGCCCTGGAAGAAGACCTGGTCGCCGCCGCCCGGGTGGTCCTGGCCGCGGAAGAAGTGGTTGTAGCCCACCTCGTAGAGGGTCGCCTGACCGGCGTAGGAGGAGATGTGGCCGCCCACGCCGATGCCCTCGCGCTGGGCACGCTGCACCATGACGGCGGCGTTCCAGCGCAGGTAGTTGCGGTAGCGGCGCTCGAGCTCCTCGTCGCCGGGGAACTCGGGCTCCTGGTCGGCGGGGATGGTGTTGACGTAGTCGGTGGTGGTCACCATCGGCACGCCCACGGACTTCATGCCGGCCCGCTGCAGCAGGGAGCGCATGATGTACTGCGCGCGCTCCGTGCCGCGCTCCTCCACGAGGCCGTCGAAGGACTCGATCCACTCCGCGGTCTCTTGGGGATCCTTGTCCGGGAAGTTGTTCGTCAGTCCGCTCAGGATGCGGGAGCTCTCTTCGGCTGCGCTCAAGCTGCCTCCTCTGGCTGGGCGGAGGGGTGTCTCCGCGGGGTCTGTGGTGGGGGTGCGGGCCGCGTGCGGCGGCTTCCTCGGCCGGCGGTGTGCGCGGCCGCCCCCGTCGTTGAGGTGGTCTGCGTGACAGCCTACCCGCGCCCGCCCCGCACGGGGTAAGGCCCAGGGGTGCCATTGCGCGTATGGTGGGGAGAGTCACCCGATCGGGCGGTGGCCGGGACACCGGCGCCGCCGCCAACCGAGGAGGTCTGTACGACTATGGACGCCGGGTCCGCCGCGACCGACGCACCCCGTGCCCTGCTGGACGAGCTGAGCCTGACCGCCGGACAGTACGTCCACGAGTTCGGCTATGACGAGGACGTCGACCACGGTCTGCGCGAGCGGCTCGAGGGCGCGCTCGGCACCGAGCTGCAGCCCGAGGAGGACCAGGAGCCGGTGGACGCCGTGCTCGTGTGGTGGCGTGCCGAGGACGGCGACGCCACCGACCTCGCGGACACGCTCGTCGACGCGCAGCTGTCGCTCGAGGAGGGGCCCGTGTGGGTGCTGACGCCGCGCAAGGGCCGCGAGGGTCACGTGGATCCCGCCGACGTGCAGGAGGCCGCCACGACCGCCGGCCTGCACGCGACGACCGGCGCCGGCGCCTCCGAGGACTGGGCGGCCGTCAAGCTCGTGCAGAAGCGCGGTGGCTGACAGTCCCGCGCTCCGGGACTGCCACGGCCAGTCCTGGCCCTTCCCGCCCCTGGCGGACCCGGGCAGGTCGGCCACCGCCGGTCCCGACGACGGCGCACGCCCCCTCGGCGTGTGGCTCGCCTTCCTGCCGGGGGCCTTCACCCCCGTGTGCACCGGTGAGCTGGCCTGGCTCGGCGAGCTCGCCGAGCGGTGGGCCGCGCAGGGCGTGGCCGTGAGGGCGGTCTCCTGCGACTCGGCTCCCGTCCTGCGCCGCGCGGCCGAGGACCTCGGACTTCCCGAGGAACTGACGCTGCTGTCCGACTTCTGGCCCCACGGGGCCGCCGCCCGCCGCTTCGGTGCCTTCGACGCGGACACGGGCAGGCCCCGGCGGATCTCGGTGCTGCTGGACGCACAGGGCATGGAGCTCGGCCGGGTGGAGGCCGAGCCGGGGCGGGCGCGCAGCCGCGACGAGCATGAGGAGCTCACGGATCGGCTGCTGGGCGGTGCGAGCGCGGCGCCGCCCGTGACGACGGCCGGCCGGTAGGATGAGGCCGTCCCAGGACCCATAGCTCAGTTGGTCAGAGCACCACGTTTACACCGTGGGTGTCGGCGGTTCGAGTCCGTCTGGGTCCACCGCCGTGAATATTGCCGCGACGCTCGGGCCCCGGGATGCTCCTATGCACCTCCCGGTTGCCGAGCGACACCTCATCGTGCTCGCTGACGCGGAGGAGGCCACGCAGATGCGTCGCCGCGTCGACAGGTGCGCCCCGCGCCCCTCCCAGGGGCACCGGTCGCCGTGGCGCCCGCCATGTGACCTTTTCCGGCGTCGACTCCCTGTGCCGCGCGCCGCCTGTGGCACCCTGGTCCGGTCATGAACACGGATCCCGCTCTCACCGCTGCCACGGCGTCGACCTCTGCGGAGGTCCGCCGGGGCCTGCGGCTGTCCTCGGCCGCCGGGTTGGGTCTGGTCCCGCTCGGCGTCGCCTTCGGACTGCTCGTGGCGCAGGCACCGTTGCCGTGGTGGACCGCCCCGCTGCTGTCCACCGTGGTCTTCGCCGGCTCGGTCGAACTGCTGCTGGTGTCCCTCATCGTGGCGGGCACCCCTCTGGTCTCGGTGGCGGTCACGGTGTTCCTGCTGAACTTCCGGCACGTCTTCTACGCCTTCAGCTTCCCGCTCCGGGTCGTCCGCCCGCGTCCGGCGAGGCTCTACTCCATGGGCGCGCTGATCGACGAGGCCTATGCCATCGCCACCACGCACCGCACCGGCTGGACCGGGCCGCGTCTGCTGGCCATGCAGGCCGCGCTGCAGGTGTACTGGGTGTTCGGCGGCGTGGTGGGCGTCGCGGCAGGGTCCCTGCTGCCCGCGCCGATCGAAGGCCTCGAGTTCGCCCTGACGGCGCTGTTCATCGTGCTCGCCCTGGACGCCGCGCGGACCCGCCGCCACGTGCCGCTGGTCGTCATGGCCGCGGCCGCCGTGGTCGTGGGCGTCGCCGTCGCCCCGGGAGAGTTCCTCGTGACGGCATTCGCCGTCTACGTGCTGTTCCTCATCGTCGCGCACCTCGTGGCCCGCCGTGGCCGGGATGTGCGGCTGCCGGCGGAGGACCCGTTGGAGGCGGCCTCCGTCCCGGTGACGGACGACCCCGAGGAGGGGAGCCGATGACCGTGTCCGCCGGATACATCGTCGCCGTCGCGCTCGTCGCCGGAGCGGTGACCTTCGGCCTGCGTGCGCTGCCGTTCGCGCTGCTGCGTCCGCTGCGCGAGTCCCTGCTCGTCCGCCGTCTGGCCGTCTGGATGCCCACCGGGATCCTCACGGTCCTGGCGCTCGTGATGCTCCTGGACTCCGCAGCCCTGGCTCCCGGAGAGCCGGTGGACCTCCGCCGCCTGTCATACGCGCTCCTCGCGGCCGCCGTGACGGTCGTGGTCCACCTGGCCGCAGGTCGGCGCACCGTGCTGTCCATCGCTGCCGGCACCGCCTGCTACGTCGTCCTGGTCAACCTGCTCTGAGGTCCTCAGGACCCGCGCACCTGACCGTCGGCCACGAACCGCCCGCCCCCGCCGGCCAGAGCCCACACGATGGCCCGCCGGTGCAGCGGCGGCAGCTCCGGGGTGTCTGCGACCGGGAACCAGCCGACGTCGAGGTTCTCGTCGTCGTTGACCCGCGCCTCGCCGCCGACGGCGTCCAGGACCATGACCACGTCCAGGTACTGCGCCCGGTCGCCGTTGGGGTAGACGGCCTCAGCCGTGGTCCCCACACCGGCGAGACGTCGCGGCACGGCCTGCACGGCCGTCTCCTCGTGCACTTCGCGCACGGCGGTGTCCGCGGGCTCCTCGCCGGGATCGGGGATGCCGGCCGGCACGGTCCACCGGCCGTTGTCGGCCCGTCGCACCAGCAGCACCTCGGAGTCCTCGGCGCGCAGGACCACCGCCTTGACGCCGGGCAGCCACAGCGGGTCGTGGCCGATCTTCTCTCGCAGGGACAGGATGAATTCTGGAGTGGACATTGCTCCACCCCATCACATCCGCCGCGGGACCGCGCTGCGGCCGGAGCCGGCGGGCCGTCATCCGGGTCCTGCCGGCGACCGGCGAGTCGAACCACACTCGTTCACCTTCTGTTCACGTCACCACGCGCCCCGGGCCGGGCCGTGGCGGGGGTCTCGGACCATAATGGGAGACACGATCCGCCTCTCGGGTCCGTCGCGTCCCGCCCCCCCTGTGGGCCGCCGGGCACCGGAGGGCGTGCCGCGCGAGAAGGAAATGAGGACGATGCACGTGCAGCTGCTCACCCCCGACGCCCCCCGCGAGAACCTCCGTTCGTTCATCGACAAGCTCCGCGAGGGCGGCTACACCGTCACCGACGGCCACACCAACGACCCGGACCTCATCGATCCGCAGGGCAAGGCCGTGGAGACGTGGAAGGAGGACTATCCGTACGAGGAGCGGATGTCCCGTGAGGACTACGAGCTGGAGAAGTACCGCCTCCAGATCGAGCTGCTGAAGCTGCAGTACTGGGGCGAGGACACCGGCCAGCGCTTCATCGTGGTGTTCGAGGGCCGCGACGCCGCCGGCAAGGGCGGCACCATCAAGCGCTTCACCGAGCACCTGAACCCGCGCACCGCCCGCGTCGTCGCACTGAACAAGCCCTCGGACCGTGAGCAGGGCCAGTGGTACTTCCAGCGCTACATCCAGCACTTCCCGACCGAGGGCGAGATCGTGCTGTTCGACCGCTCGTGGTACAACCGGGCCGGCGTGGAGCGCGTCATGGGCTTCTCCACGGACGAGCAGTACGAGACGTTCATGCGCCAGACCCCGACGTTCGAGAAGATGCTCGTCGACGACGGCATCCACCTGACCAAGTTCTGGTTCTCCGTGACGCAGACCGAGCAGCGCACCCGCTTCGCGATCCGACAGATCGACCCGGTCCGCCAGTGGAAGCTGTCCCCGATGGACCTGGAGTCCCTGGACCGCTGGGAGGCGTACACGGCCGCGAAGGAGGCCATGTTCCTCCACACGGACACGGACCACGCCCCGTGGATCTCCATCCGCTCCAATGACAAGAAGCGCGCCCGCCTGAACGCCATGCGCTACTTCCTCTCCCAGTACGAGTACGAGGGCAAGGACCACGCCGTGGTCGGCGAGCCGGACCCGAACATCGTCCGCCGTGGCCGCGACGCCGTGGGGGACTGACCTGCACGGGGCCGTCCTCCGCGCTGCCGGCGGCCGCGCACCCCGCCGTGGGGTCGCGGCCGTCGCCGCGCTCGCCCTCCTCCTGGCCGGCTGTTCCCTGCCCGACGACGGCCCCGGCACCTCTGCCGACAACGGCCCCTCCGCGGACGCAACCGGTGCCCCCGGCGCCGGTCCGGGAGGGCCGGCAGGCCAGGGCCGCTCGCCGCTGTTCGACACACCGGCCGACTCCGCGGCCGTGTACGAGGTCTACGGAGACTCCCTCACCGTGGCCGACTCCCCGGACTTCGCGGGCGGTCGTCTCGGCCCGGAGTCCTGGCTGGCGCACATGGATCCGGAGCGCTTCGCGGTGACCGTGGCCGGCGGCCGGTGGGGCGCCACCGTGCCGGACGTGCTCGCCGGACACCTGGCCGACGGCCCCATGGAGGCTGACGCGCTGCTGGTCTTCCTCGGCACCAACGACCTGTTCCGCGCCGCCGGCGACACCGCGTCCGCCCACGCGGCCTTCGTCGGCGAGGTCGAGGACCTGGCGGGCCGACGAGGCAGAGGTGGGGTGGCCGTCGTCGTGGTGGCGGTGGGCCCGTCCGGGACGGACCCGGCCCGCGGCGTCCCCGGCCCCGTGCGCGACTGGAACGAGCGCACCCGCGCCGCGGCCGCCGAACGCGGCTGGACGTTCGTGGACCCGTGGGGACCGGTTCGAGACGAGGCGTCCAACACGTTCGCGGATCCGCAGGACACCACGGACGGGCTGCACCTGTCCGTGTCCGGCGCACAGAAGCTCGCCGAGGGTATGGAGCGGGCGCTCGCCGACGGGTCCGACGCGTAGGCTGGAGACAGCACGTCGCCGCCCGGACGGACGGCGACACGTCCCCGCAGGGGACATTCGACCAGACCCACCCACCGCAGAGGGCGTCAGACGCCCGGGAGAGGCAGAGCATGAGCGAGGCGACCACCAGCATCCCCACCGGCACCGCGGACATCGGCGTGACCGGCCTGGCCGTCATGGGCGCCAACCTGGCCCGCAACTTCGCCCGCAACGGCTATAACGTGGCCCTGCACAACCGCTCCCGCGCCCGCACCGACGCGCTGGTGGCCGAGCACGGCCACGAAGGCGAGTTCGTGGCCACCGAAACCCTTGAGGAGCTCGTGCAGTCGCTGGCCGCCCCGCGCCGCGTGCTGATCATGGTCAAGGCAGGCCAGCCGGTGGACGACGTGATCGAGCAGCTCGTGCCGCTGCTGGAGACCGGGGACATCGTGATCGACGCCGGCAACTCCCACTACGAGGACACCCGGCGCCGCGAGGCCGCGCTGGCCGAGAAGGGCCTGCACTTCGTGGGCGTCGGCGTCTCCGGCGGCGAGGAGGGCGCCCTCAACGGCCCGGCGATCATGCCCGGCGGCCCGAAGGAGTCCTACACGGCCCTCGGCCCGATGCTCGAGAAGATCGCCGCGGACTTCGACGGAGAGCCCTGCTGCGCCTGGGTCGGCACCGACGGCGCCGGCCACTACGTGAAGATGGTCCACAACGGCATCGAGTACGCGGACATGCAGGTCATCGGCGAGGCCTACGACCTGCTCCGCCAGGTCGCCGGTATGGAGCCGGAGGAACAGGCCCAGGTGTTCACCGCCTGGAACCAGACCGACCTGGCCTCCTACCTGATCGAGATCACCGCCGAGGTGCTCTCCCAGGTCGACGCCGAGACCGGGCGGCCGCTCGTGGACGTGATCGTGGACGAGGCGGGCCAGAAGGGCACCGGCCGCTGGACCGCGATCTCCGGCCTGGACGTGGGTTCCCCGGTGGCCGCCATCGCCGAGTCCGTGTTCGCCCGCTCCCTGTCCTCCCAGCCCCAGGTGCGCGCCCAGGCCCGCGAGCTGCTCGCCGCCGGCACCGAAGGGTCCGGCACCCCGGCCCCGTCCGACCGGGAGGCCTTCGTGGAGGACGTGCGTCAGGCGCTGTTCGCCTCCAAGCTCGTCGCCTACGCGCAGGGTCTGGACATGCTCTCGGCCGCCGCCGCGGAGTACGGCTGGTCCCTGGACCTGGGCACCATCGCCTCCCTGTGGCGCGACGGCTGCATCATCCGCGCCGACCTGCTCGACGTGATCATGCGGGCCTTCGGCGGCCGGGACACCGACCGCCACCCTGAGCCGGGCACCCGCGCCGAGGGCCAGCCGGCGAACCTGCTGTTCGCCCCGGAGTTCACGCAGGCGATCGCCGAGGCCCTGCCGTCCTGGCGCCGCGTGGTGGCCACCGCCGTCGCGGCCGGCGTCCCTGTGCCGGTGTTCTCCTCGGCCCTGGCCTACTACGACGGCCTGCGCGCCGAGCGCCTGCCCGCCGCCCTCATCCAGGGCCAGCGCGACTTCTTCGGCGCCCACACCTACCGCCGCACGGACAGGGACGGCTCCTTCCACACCCAGTGGTCCGGCGACCGCACCGAGGTGCAGTCCTGAGCCGGACGCCCCGGCGTGCAGTCCTGAGCCGGACACCCCGGCCCCGCGAGGACAGCCAGGTCCTGGGAGAGTGAGGGCCCAACACGGTGTTGGGACGCGATCTCATCACCGTGTTGGGCCCTCACTCTGCGGGTCGGTCGCCGTCGTCGGCTCCGGATCAGATCCACATGGCCGGGTCCACGTACTCCGCGGGGTCCACGGCCGGGGCCTTCTCGGTCTTCTCGTCGCGATGGCGGACCCGGGCCGGGATGCCGGTGGCGATGGAGTCGGCCGGGGTGTCCTTGACCACCACGGCGTTGGCGCCCACCGCACTGCCGGCGCCGATCTCCACCGGCCCGAGGATCTTCGCGCCGGCGCCCACGACGACGCCGTCGCCGAGGGTCGGGTGGCGCTTGACCTTCTCCAGGGAGCGGCCGCCGAGGGTGACACCGTGGTAGATCATCACGTCATCGCCGATCTCCGCGGTCTCGCCGATCACCACGCCCATGCCGTGGTCGATGACGAGGCGACGGCCGATCGTCGCGCCCGGATGGATCTCGACACCCGTGAGGGAACGCGCCACCTGGGAGAGCACGCGGGCAGGCGTCTTGAGCCGCTCGTGCTGCCACATCCGGTGGGCGACCCGGTGTGCCCACACCGCGTGCAGGCCCGAGTACACCACGGCGATCTCCAGGTCCCCGCGCGCGGCCGGGTCATGGCTGCGGACGGCCGCGATGTCCTCCTTGAGACGGGAGAGAAGTCCCACGGTGCTCGCCTTTCGCGTCGTGCGGCCGGCCCGGTACGGGGCACGGCCGGAGTCAAGGGAGGCGACGTCGGCACCCGCGGCGGGTGCCGACGTCGTCCTCTGGAAGGAGCGGCTGCGGGTCAGCCGCGGATGTCCTCGAACAGGACGGTGGAGATGTAGCGCTCACCGAAGTCGGCCACCACGGCCACGATCAGCTTGCCCTCGTTCTCCGGCTTCGCGGCCTCCTTCAGGGCGGCCGAGACGATCGCGCCGGAGGAGATGCCGCCGAGGATGCCCTCCTTGGTGCCCAGGTCTCGGGCGGTGGCCACGGACTCCTCGAGGGTGGCGGCGTAGACCTCGTCGTAGAGGTCCTGGTCCAGCACGTCCGGCACGAAGTTCGCGCCGAGGCCCTGGATCTTGTGCGGTCCGGGCTGGCCGCCGGAGAGGATCGGGGAGTCGGACGGCTCCACGGCCACCAGGCGAACACCCTTCTTCTGCTCGCGCAGGTACCGGCCGGCACCGGTGATGGTGCCGCCGGTGCCCACGCCGGCCACGAACACGTCGACCTCTCCCTCGGTGGCCTCCCAGACCTCCGGGCCGGTGGTGGTGTAGTGCGCCTGGACATTGGCCGGGTTGGCGAACTGGCGGGCCCAGATGGAGTTCTCCGTCTCCGCCACGATCTGCTGGGCGCGCTCGACGGCGCCGCGCATGCCCTCGGAGCCCGGGGTCAGCACGATCTCGGCGCCGTAGGCGCGCAGCATGACGCGACGCTCGGTGGACATGGTCTCCGGCATGGTCAGGATGACGCGGTAGCCGCGGGCCGCGCCGACCATGGCCAGGGCTATGCCGGTGTTGCCGGAGGTGCCCTCGACGATGGTGCCGCCGGGCTTCAGCTCGCCGGAGGCCTCGGCGGCGTCCACGATGGCGCGGCCGATGCGGTCCTTCACCGAGTTGGCCGGGTTGTAGAACTCGAGCTTGACGGCCACGGTGCCGGGCAGGCCCTCGGTCAGGCGGTTCAGGCGGACCAGCGGGGTGCCGCCGACGGCCTCGGTGATGTTGTTCAGGATGGTCACGGTGTGCTCCTCCGTGGAAGTGGGGGTCGGGGGATGTCTGTGGGCAAGGCTAGTCAGCGCAGTCGTGACACGTCAGCGCTCGAGCCACACGGCGTAGTGTTCGCGGGCCTTCGCGATCTTCGGGTCGATCACCACTCGGCAGTAGCCGTTGAACGGCCGCGCGTCGTAGAAGCCCTGGTGGACGTCCTCGGCGTCGAACCACGCGGCGGCCGGCTCGAGGGTGGTGACGATGGGCCGGCGGTAGAGACGCTGCGCGTCCGCGATCGCGGAGGCGAACAGCTGCCTCTCGGCCTCGTCCCGGTAGAACATCGCAGAGCGGTACTGCGTGCCGACGTCGTGTCCCTGGCGGTTCAGCGAGGTCGGGTCGTGGGAGGTGAAGAACATCTGCAGGATCACGTCCGTGGGCACCACGGAGGCGTCGTAGCGCACACGCACCGCCTCGGCATGGCCGGTGGCGCCGGAGCAGACGGCCTCGTAGTCCGGGTCCGGGTGCGCCCCGCCGGTGTAGCCGGAGACCACGTCCAGCACACCGCGTACGCGGCGGTAGACGGCGTCCAGACACCAGAAGCAGCCGCCTGCGAGCGTCAGCTCGCGCACGTCCGGCTCCTGGCGCTCACGGCAGGGGCTCTGCGGGGTCTGATTCACAGTCACATCCGGCACAGCACCGCGCGGCACGGATTCATTCCGGACGTGCTCTTCGGCACAATGGCCTCCATGAGCGAGACCAGCCGCCCCACCGTCGCCGACGTCCTCCGTCTCATGGAGGAGCTCTGGCCGAGCGCGCTCGCCGAGTCCTGGGACGCGTGCGGACTGGTCGTCGGCCGGCCGGATGCGACCGTCTCCCGCATCCACTGGGCCGTGGACCCCGTCTCGGCAGTGGTGGCCGAGGCCGTGGAACACGAGGCGGACATGCTGGTCACCCACCACCCGCTCCTGCTCCGCGGCGTCACCTCCGTGGCCGGCACCGGCTTCAAGGGCGATGTGGTCCACACCCTGATCGAGAACGGCTGTGCGCTGGTCGCCGCCCACACGAACGCCGACTCGGCCGTGGGCGGCGTCTCCGACGTCATCGCCGAGGTCCTGGGCCTGACCCGACTCCGCCCGCTCGCGCCGTCGGACGGCGGCACCGAGGAGGAGGGCATCGGCCGTGTCGGGGAGCTCGAGACGCCCATGACCCTGCAGGCCTTCGCCGAGCGTGTGCACCTGAACCTGCCGTCCGTGGCCTCCGGCGTCCGCGTGGCAGGCGACCGGCAGGCGATCGTCCGCACCGTGGCCGTTTGCGGAGGAGCGGGCGACAGCCTCTTCGACGCTGTCCGCGCCTCCGACGCGGACGTGTACGTCACCGCAGACCTGCGGCACCACCCTGCCTCGGAGGCCCGTGAGGCCGCGCTCCTCGACGACGGCCGCCCCTACCTGGTGGACGTGTCCCACTTCGCCAGCGAGTGGCTGTGGCTGCCAGCCGGCGCCCAGGCCCTGGAACGCCGTCTCGCCGAGGACGGCCACGAGGTGGAGATGGCCGTCTCCTCGATCGTCACGGACCCCTGGGACTTCATCCTCGTCGGAAGGAACCCCTCATGAGCACGCTGACCGCCACCGCCGCCCAGCGCCAGGCGCTGCTGGACCTGCAGGATCTGGACACGGAGATCGACCGCGCCAAGGCCGCCCTCAACCGGCTCCGCACGGACGAGGAGTTCGCGCAGGCCAAGAAGGACGCCGCCGACCTCGCCGAGCAGCTCGCGGCGGCCGAGGGGGCCCGCCGCGAGGCGGACCGGGATGCCGCCGAGGCCTCCGAGAAGGCCGCGGCCACCCGCGCCCACCGCGACCGCACCCGCAACCGACTCCACGCCGGTGGCGGATCCCACAAGGAGCTCGAGGCGATGATGCACGAGGCACAGACCCTCGAGGGTCTGCTCGCCGAGCACGACCAGGCCGCCCTCGAGGCCATGCAGGCCGCCGACGCCGCGGCCGGGAAGGTCACCGCCGTCCAGGAGCGGAAGGCCGCCGTCGAGGCCTCTGGCCGCGCGCGTGCGGCCCACCTCAAGCAGGAGGGCCAGCGCATCACCGAGCACGGTCGCTCCCTCGCCGCGCGGCGTGCCGAGGCCGCCGCCGGGCTGCCGGCCGAGATCGTGGCACGCTATGAGAAGGTGCGGTCCCGGAACGGCGGGATCGGTGCCGGGCGCCTCGAGGGCAACCGCTCCAGCGCCTCCGGCACCCCGCTCAGCCCCGCCGAGCTCGAACGCCTCCGGGCCCTGCCGGAGGACGCGCTCGCCGAGTGCCCCGAGACCGGCGCCCTGCTGGTGCGCGTCTGAGCATCCGCGCCTGGCGTCCGGCCGGCGCCCTGCGCCCGTTACCGTGTGAGCGCCCCCCTGACACAGCGTCCCCGCTGAGCCGGCGGCCCCACCGCCGGCCCCGCCGATCCTCGAGGAGGAACCACCCCGTGTCCGAACGCGTCCTGCAGGTCGAAGCCGACGGCGGCTCCCGCGGCAACCCCGGCATCGCCGGCTACGGAGCCCTGGTCAGGGACCCCGTCACGGGCGATGTCCTGATGACCGAGGCCGGGCCGCTGGGCCGGGCGTCCAACAACGTGGCCGAGTACTCCGGCCTGATCGCCGGACTGAAGATGGCGCGTCTGGTGGACCCCTCGGCGCGAGTGCACGTGCTGATGGACTCGAAGCTCGTGGTCGAGCAGATGTCCGGCCGCTGGAGGATCAAGCACGAGGACATGCGCCGTCTCGCCGCCGAGGCCCGGAGTCTCTACCCGGCCGGACGCGTGGACTACGAGTGGATCCCGCGTGCCGAGAACAAGGATGCCGACCGGCTGTCCAATGAGGCCATGGACGCCGGGGCGAAGGGCGTGGACTGGGATGCCGGCGCGTCGGAGGTCACGGTCGCCGCCCCGGACGCCGCGGAACCGGAGCCGACCGACGCCCGGGCCGTTGCGGCCGACGACGAAGAGCCTGCGGCCCCGGCCGCGTCGGGCGCCGCGGAGACCGCGCTGCAGGGACTGCCCGGTCGGCTGCACCACGTCGAGGTCTGGGTCGCGGACCTCGAGGCGGCCGAGCGCAGCCTCGGCTGGATGCTCGAGCAGCTGGGCTACGAGTGCAACGGGCGATGGAAGCAGGGCCGCTCCTACCAGGGGGCGGGGGAGTACATCGTGCTCGAGTCCGGTGCCGACGTCGCCGACGGCGCCCATGAGCGCCGTCGGCCGGGTCTGAACCACCTGGCGTTCATGGCGGGCACCCGTGCCCAGGTGGATGCGCTGACCGAGCTCGCCCAGGAGCACGGCTTCTCCCTGATGTTCGAGGACACCCACCCGTTCGCCGGCGGGCGCGGACACTACGCGGCCTATCTCGAGACCGACGACGGCTTCGAGGTGGAGCTGGTGGCCACCGCCTGAGCCTCAGCGCTCGGGCAGGACCACCTGCAGCGAGCCGGCCTTGGTCACGGTCGGCTCCACGAGCTCCACGCTCCAGTCGTGGGGGCCCTCGTGGGACCCGGCCCTCTCGACGACGGCCACCGCCTCCTCCAGGGTTCGCACCTGGGAGGCCGGGGCCGCCAGCAGTTCGCGGGCCACGAGCCCGCGGGTGTGCTTGGCGAAGTGGGACACGACGGTCCGCCTCCCGGCCTTCATCTGGAACACGTCCACGGTCACGGTGCGCCCGGACGGGGCCTTCCACTGGGACGCGTAGCCGCCGGAGCGGCAGTCCACGACAGGGCCTGCGTCCTCCTCAGCGAAGGCGTCGAGCGCGGGTGTGAGGCGCTTCTTCCACCAGGTGCCGAGTCCCGGCATGTCCGGCAGCCTCGCACCGACCGACAGCCGGTAGGCCGGGATCGCGTCGCCGAGCGCGGTGACGCCGAGCAGGGCGGAGAACACCAGGGCGCGGCGGCGGGCCCGGGTACGGGCCGCCGTCGGGAGCGAGGCGTAGTCGAGGGCGTCGAAGAGGACGCCGGTGTACACCCGGTGGGCGGCTGCGGCGGGGTTCTGCGTGATCGTCCGGTTCGCCTCGACCTCGGCGGCGAGGCTCGCGCCGACGCCGAGCACCTCGAGCGCGTCCTCGCGTCCGGAGACGCGGGCGAGCCGGTCGAGCAGCTCGGTCCGGGCGGCGGTCACCTCGGGGTCGTCAGCCAGGACCAGGCCGGACAGGTCCAGCGGTCGGCCGGAGGCGGGCGCGGTCTTGCCCTCGGAGGGCGGCAGGAGGATCAGCACGTCGTCCACCCTATCCAGGCAGGAGGGCGGCTACGGTGGAGGCGGCCCGGAACTGGGTCCGGGCCCATCGCACCGGCGACCGTGCAGCGGAAGAGGAGACGGACATGCAGGGACTCAGCGTGCTGGCCATCGACGCCATGGACGTGTTCGGTGTTCTCGCACCTGCGGCCTTCCTCGTGCTGATCGCCGCCTTCGTGATCGGAGTGCGCTCCTCCGGGACCCGCCGGACGAAGGAGCGCGTTGGCGAGGCCGAGCTGCGCGAGGGCACCTTCACCGGCGCCGAACGGGCCACCCTCGAGTGGCCGCGCAGCCGCCGGAAGCCCACCCTGGCGGAGGTGCTGCGCATCGCAGAGATGTACGGATACCGCCTGACGGACCGGGAGGATGCAGACGACGTCGTGGTCCTGCGCTTCGAAAGGGTCCACGAGGATGACTGAGCCCACCCGGACCCGCACCGACCGCCGCGCACAGGCACAGGGGCGGGGCGGTCGTCGGGACGACGCGGACAGCGGCGGTGCCTTCGGCAGATCAGGGGCGGGGGGACGGACCGGCTGTACGCCGGGTTCTGTGGTCCCCCCTTGTGTTCATGCGGGGTGTGGCCGGTCTGTTCCGGTTTCGTTCCGGTTGAGGTGTCGCAGACATGGGTGCGGCCCGCACCACCATCCCAGGTGTCGCGGGCCGTCGTGTTGTCATCATCACTCACCGTGAGTTGCGTACTCACGCGCAGGTGTGTATAGTAGGTGGCGCAAGGGCAGGACGGACCAGCCCGAGGAAGGACACCATGACCCGCATCGCCGCCGAGACCATCACCATCGACCAGGCCGTCGAGACCATCTGCATCGAGGCCTGGGACACCGAGGGCGGCCAGGCCCAGGGCATCATCTGGGACCGCACCGGCCAGGACGACCAGGACGGCGAATGGGGCACCCAGTTGATCGACTGGGAGGGTGACCTGGACGACGCTGTGATCGCGGTGGAGGCCGCCGGGTTCACCGTGGAGGAGTTCGTCGGACACGATATCGACGGTGGCGGCGCGACCGCCCTTGCCCGCCGCTGAACCGCCGCGAGGGCGAGGAGGGCACCGTGACCGAGGAGAAGGATTACGACGCGATCCTGCGCCGGATGCAGGGGTGTGTGGAGCACGCGGAGAAGTCGGCGAGCGAGTTCCGGGACGCACGCAATGAGGTGATCCGGGAGGCTGTGGAGTCTGGTATGAGCATGTACCGGATCGCCAAGATCACCGGCCTGTCTCAGCAGATGGTGGCCCGGATCAGGGGCGCCAGCTAACACAGTGAGGCCGTCACTTTACGCAGTGAGACCCTCACTTTACACAGTGAGGCCGTCACTTTAGGCAGTGAGGGTGCCGCCGGGTTCACTGTTGAGACCCGAAAAACGGCCCCACCTCATGACGAGGTGGGGCCGTTCGGGCGTCATTGACAATCAGAGTCACACATTTTGGCGATGAAAGTTATGGGTGTGTCTATGAGGCCGCCGATTCCATAACTTTGCATAGTTATGGACTTTTGCGACTTTTGCGACTTTTGCGAGTTTTGCCACAACCGTTCATAGTCGGTGGCGTCACGCAACGATCCTCCCGGAAGTGTGCGCATTGACTCCGACATGCGCACACTTCCGGGCGTTTCGTGTCAGTCGCGGTCGTGCCCAGAAGTTTATGCGCGGCCGCAGTCAGCGCGTATAAACTTCTGGGCGCTGTGTCAGTCGCAGTCGGGGCCGTCGTCGTAGCCGAGGGTGCGGACTGTGCGGCCCTCCTCGATCAAGTCATTGGCGGGGCCTGCCTTCACCGTGCCGCCATCCACGGCCTCGACCACGGCGCTCACGTCCACGACGGAGGACTGGACGTAGTGGTCCAATCCCATCTGTAGCGCGCCGATGATCGCCACGAGCACCGCGATGACGGTCGGGACGGCCGGGTGCAGGTCGAGGACGGCGGAGGATGCGCCGAGTGCGCCGAGGAAGGCGAGGGCGGACCCGGACCAGACCGTGAGCTTGCGGACGGTCGGGGACGGGGCAGTGCGCAGAGTGGGCATGATTACTTCTCCTCCGTGAGTTCGTGGCCGGACCACCATCCGGCCTGGCCCTTGGACGCCATGTAGGGGGTTGCGCCCTCGACCCAGCCGTCTGAGGTCTTGCCGGTAGCGGTGATGATGGTGCCCTTCGGTGCGGACCCGAGGACCGGGAAGCGCAGTCCAGGGCCGGTGCGGACGTTCAGGACATTTGCCCGCGTGATCCGGTAGCGGCGCGCCCGCCCGGTGTTCAGCCGCTGGCCGGTGTAGAGCGTCGTCGTCGGCGTGGCGTCATTCGCGGCAATCAGGGCCTCCATGCTGACTCCGAGCTTCCGGGAGATGGACCACCAGGAGTCGCCGTCCTTGACGGTGTACTTGCCCGTGCCTCCCGTCGATGCTTGCCGGGCGGGCTTCGGTGCCGGTGCGGTGAGGGTCTTCGCTGCGTCGAGGATGCCGGGAATCTGCGGGATGCGGTCATCACCAGGGCAGGACTTGCCGGTGGCCGAGGACCACTTCTCGCCGCCGCCGCGCTGTGTGCGCCCGGCAAGCATCGACGGCAGGGTAGGGAACCATCGTCCATCGACTCCGAGCCTGTGCCAGCCGATGCCGTGCTCGGATGACTTCGAGGAGGCCATGAGCCGCAGGGGCACGCCGTGGGTCTTGTGCGCCCAGGCGATGATGCGGGCGAGGGCCTTGCACTGCGCATCGGTCCAGGGTCCGTCCGACTTGCCCTGCGTCTCGATGCCGATGGAATTGTAATTTCCCTCACCGGAAGTCCAGGCCATGTAGTCCGTGTCCACGTACTGCTCAATGGAGCCGTCGCGGGCCACATAGAAGTGGCAGGAGGCGCGGGCGGACGGGTGGGACATCCACCCGTGGATGCTGGTGGACTCCGAGTCAGCGACATGAAGAATCACACGACGCTTCGCGGTCTTCTTACGGGTGAAATTAGTCGTCAGCGGCTTCCAGGTGGTGCCGGGCATACGTGCCATTGTCAGGACTCCTTGTCGGGGTGGGGATGGTCGGGGTCGGTCAGGTCTGCGATCAGCTCACGGATCACCTTGATCTCCTGGTCAGGTCGGGGCGGTTTCGCGCCACGGTCGATCCAGGCCAGGACGTGCGCGACCTCGCGGATCAGCACGCCGGCCAGGCGGCGGACGGAGGCTTTGAGTGCGCCGACCTTGTCTTCCAGGCCGTCGATGCGGTCGGACTTCTCCGCGTCGGCCTTCTCCAGGGCGACGACACGGGCGGCCAGGGCCTCGTAGGGGGTGGCGGGGCGTCCGATCTGGCGAGCGTCACGCCAGGCCTTGACACCCTCCGCGACGACCTTCCAGATGAGGACGAGTCCGGCGAGGGTGGCTAGGGGTGGGGCGAGCTCTGCGGGGACTCCTGCCAGGTCCGGCATGCGCTCACCGCCTGTCTGTGATCGTCGGGATGGCCCCTGTGTGGAGGGGGTCGTCGTGGTGCTCCCGCCACCCGGAGCAGACGCGGATGACGATCAGCAGGGCCAGCCATGAGGCGAGCCCGAAAGCGCTGCGGATGGTGGCGTGCGGGTCGCCGAGGGCCACCAGGAGCAGCCCGTGACCGTAGGCCAGGGCCCGGTAGGCGGCCATCACATAGAGCGCGGCCCAGCCGGGTGCGTCCCGGCACTGCCCTAGGTGGGCGCACACCACGGCGACCGCCCCTGTGGCCACCCATCCGGCGGCCCGTACCCCGTGTCCTGCGGAGAGGAGGGGGTAGGCGGCGGCGGGGTCTGGGGCGACGATGGTGAGCGCCCCGGTGATTGCCCAGAGGGTGCCGAGGGTGGCGAGGATGATGCCCCTCCGGCCGAGGCGTCTGCCGTAGCGGTGGAGTGCGGTGGTGGCGCGCCGGTACGGCATAGGGCCTCCTGGTCGTAGGTATGGGCGCGGCCCCGCCACTGGTGTGTGGCGGGGCCGCAGGCGGGGTGCCGGGGTTAGGCGCGGGTCCAGAGGGAGTGCGCGGCGTCCGGTGACCAGTGGGCGGCGGTGGTGTGCGCTTGGATGCAGCGGTAGACAACGCCCTGGTAGGTGCGGAGGTCGCCGGGGACGACCTGCTCTCCGGCCTTGAACGCGGGTGCGGTCGGCACCGGCTCCGGGACCGGGGCGTCCTCGGTGACGTCCACCCACAGCCGGTCATCCACGCCCGTGCCGCCCGGCTCCCAGACGTTTGCGGGGTGCCGGGACTCCCACACGCGCCCGCCGTGCGCGACGACGGCTCCACGCGGGTAGGCGTCATGCGCCCCGGTCAGCTGGGACCAGGGGCGGTGCTCGCCCTCGGCCAGCGGGGGGAGTGCGGCCTCCACGGCGTCCCGGTACTCGCGGGCGGTCTGCTCGGCGCGGGCCTCGGCGGTGGTGAGCACGTAGCGGCGCTCCTGCTCGGTGAGGACGGCGGCGCGGAGCGCGTCCAGGCGTTCGTCCGTCCAGGTCTCGGAGTCGGTGAGGTCAGGCAGGGTGGCGGGCACGGTGGCCCTCCTCTCGTTGGTCGGGTCAGGCGGGGGTGCCGGGGGCGGGCGCGTCGTGTTCGGGGATCAGGGCGATAGCGGGCTTGTGCCGCCACTTCTTCGCGCTCATGGGGGGTTCCGTTCTCTCGGATAGGGGTGGTGTCAGGGGGTGAGGGTGGAGCCGCCAAGGTCACACCAGATCAGGAACGCGACGCAGGCGAACCCGAAGGTGAGGGCCGCGGCCCAGCGGACGGCGGCACGGACCTTGTGGGCGGTGGTGCCCGGGGCGGGCTCGTACCAGGTGGCCGGGACCGGGCGGAGGCCGAGGTCGTCGGGGGCGGTGGTCATGCGGCGTCCTCCATTCGGATGTCGTGCGCCAGGTCCTCGTCGAAGGCCTGGCGGTCGGGGTCGTGGGTGGGGCAGTAATCAGAGCCAGGGGCGGCGTCATCCATGCAGATGTCCGGACCGGCCCCGTGCAAGCAGGGGCGGGCGGTCATCGGGTGCACCTGCTCACGAACGCCTCGAGGGCCTTCTCGGTCACCCGCCACCGGGCCCGTGGCCCGTTCGACAGGCGCACTCCACGCAGCTCCCCAGACCGGAGACGGGCGCGGGTGGTGTCCGGGTGCTCGCCCAGACGCTCAGCGGCCTGCCGGACGGTCAGCAGTCGGGTCGGCATCACAGGCCACCTGCCTGCATGAGTGCCGGCGTGGGAGCCCACAGGCGGACCACACCGCGGTGGCGGGACTTCGCCCGTGCCAGCCCGTACCCGACCGGGGTCAGGTGGCCGCGCTGACGGGCGAGGGTGAACACTCGGCCGATGGAGTTGTGGTGCTCGGGCTGGTCGAAGTCGCGGAGGTCGTCCGCGGTCACGGACCCCCGCTCCACCGCGACGTTGCAGACGCGGGCGAGGGCGGCCTCCATCCAGTCGGTGGCGACGAGGACAGTTGCGCGGCTCATGCGGCCACCCCCGTAGAGCGGGGGGCCTTGCGTTCAGGCAGCTCGGACTCGTGGGCGATTGCACGGGGGTCCACGTGCAGGTACTTCGCGAGGGGGTGGAGGTGTTCGCGGAGTAGGGGCCGCTTCCCGGAGATGACCTGTGACATGTAGGGGCGGGACACGCCGATGACGTCGGCGAGGTCGGCCTGGGTGACGAGGGGGCGTCCGTGGCGGAGTGCGGAGAGGTTGGTCAGGTCCATGACGGTGGCGATCCGGCGTCCGACGCACTGGTCGCGGACCTCGGGGTCCAGTGCGATTACCGGTGTGTGCTGGTTCATGCTGGTAAGCCTAGGTAACTAGGCGTAACCATGTCAAGCCGTTTACGGGTAATGGCGCGTAACTCGCGGTAAAAACCGCAGGATCACGCCAAAAACCACACGTAATCACATCCTTGTGATGCGGCATCATGGGCAGACGTAACCCAACCGCACCCCCTTGCGGTAACCACACCACCCCCAGGACGCTCACACCATGACCACCACCGAAGGCCTCCAAGCCGTGCGACGCATCATCACCGAAGGCATCGACCGGGCCGGCCACACCCAAGCCTCATTCGCCGCCGAAGCGAAGATCGCTACGAAGACCCTTCACAACATCCTCCGCACCGACCGCACCCCCTCCCGGCCCGTGCTCGCGAAGATCGAAACCACCCTCGGCCTCATCCCCGGTGTCCTCTCCGACCTGGCCGACCAGCCCTCCGAAGCCCACCCCGAACACGTGACCCTCGCCTCCCTGGCCGACACCACCACCCCCGCCGCCTCGGACATGACCGACGCGGAACTCCTCTGGGAACTGACCACCCGCCTCAACGACCGGAACCGCAGGATCACCGCCCTCGAAACCCAGGTGGAGGAGCTGCGCGCCGCGGCCCCCGCGGACGTCTATGCCCTCGCCGCCGACCATGACCGGTCCGGTGTCGGCCGGCACCTGGCCGACCAGGCAGACGCCACCGGTGAGGAACCGCAGGCATAACCGTGTCCGCCCCTGCCCCTACGGTGTCCCGCATGTGGGACCCGCAACGCACCGCCGACGAGTACGGTGTGCCCGTGCATGTCGTGCGTCTGCCCGATGGGCTCGCCGGGTGCACGGACGGGGCCCAGGTGTGGGTGGACGACCGGCTCACCCACACCGAGCGGCGGTGCACGCTCGCCCACGAGCTCGTGCACGTGTGGGCAGGGCACACTGGACACCAGTCACCGAAGGTCGAGGCGTGGGTGCGGCGCACCACCACCCGGCTGCTGTTGCGCGGCCACGACGTCGAACGGGTACTCCGCACCGAACCGACCCTCTGGGACGCCGCCGAACGTCTCGGCGTCACCGTCCCTGTCCTCACCGACCACCTACACACCACCCAAGGAGCACACCTGTCCCGCGTCAAGTAGTTGGCAGGATTTCCTTGGTTTTGAATGTCGGGGTGGTGGGGT